>JAFSCH010000043.1 GCA_017436865.1 Lachnospiraceae bacterium | reverse complement strand
GCTACCATGCTGCGAATTGAGTAAAGCGTTTTGTGTATTTTGTTAATGGAGCAAGGAGGCAGCAAGTCTTGTCCGGAGACTTGTCTGAGCACTGCAAAGCAGTGCGAGTTTGCGTAGGACAAGACAAATCAAAGCTGCCGAACGCTCCATTTAGAAAATACCAAATAAGCGTCCCGATATGAGTAGCATGGTAGCCGGCTGGTGCGGCACATACTACTCCACGAAACCTGAATTTATTACCTTTTTATTCCACCTCTATCTGCACACCTTCCATATGATGTTTACCCATCTGATGTCTCAGCTTTCTATTTTCCACCGTATCAAAGATAATCGAAAAATCATAATCTTCCGGATATAATTCCTGCGCTGCAACATGAAGCTTTATTCTCTTATGGTTAATCCATATCTTTTTATTCGGAAGTTGCACACGAAGAACACCTTTATCATTTGCTGTTTCACACACAATACCAATCTTCTTCTCAGGATAAATCATAACACTATCCCCAAGCTGAAACTTTAGCGCTTTTGTCTGCTGTCCGTTTACTTGCTTTATCTTCTGCACTTTTGGCATGTGTAACTTTTCGATTCTCTGATTCTGTGTATCCTCTAACAGCCAGTCAGCTACTTTGCCGTAGGCTGCTTTCGCCGCTGTTTGCAGCATATTTCCCGGCATTCCGAGTCTTTTCGCAATATGAAAGGCACAGCTTTCTCCTGCCTCTCCGATTACAAGCTGATACAAAGGCTTTAAACTTTCCTTATCAAAGGTCATTCGTGCATTTACAACACTTTCCTTTTTCTGTGCATATTGCTTTATCTCCGGATAATGCGTAGTTACCAGATACAACGCACCACTCTTGGAAAGTTCCTCTAAAATGGCAATCGCTATGCCCATTCCTTCTGTCGGATCGGTTCCTGAACCAAGCTCATCCATAATAACAAGACTGTCACGATTAACATGTTTCAGAATATCCAATACATTTGTGATATGTGCTGAGAACGTTGAAAGATTCTCTGATAGATTCTGCCCATCTCCTATATCACACAGAAAATTGCTATTCATACAGATATCAGCATCTTCTGCTGCTACATGAAGTCCACATTGTGCCATCATACAGTTTAATGCTACCGTCTTAATCGCCACGGTCTTTCCACCGGTATTTGGTCCCGTAATTACAATACCGTTAATACCATTTCCAATCGAGAACTGCAATGGTATACATACCGTTTTTTCCATCAATGGATGTCTACCGTTTTTCAAAGTTATTCTGCGCTCTGTATTGATTGTTGGTGCGATGCCGTCATAATCCATACTCAGCTTTCCTTTTGAAAATATATAGTCAAGTTTCTCCATCATCTTAATATCCTGCTGTAATACTTCAGCTTCATCCGCTACCATTGCAGAAAGAGTATAAAGTATTCTTCTCTCTTCATTCTCCTCATCCAGCTTTAGGTTCTGTAGTTCCTCATAATACTTTGCTACACTTGTAGGTTCGATGAATAAGGTGTTTCCAGTCGATGACTTATCCATAACAGTACCACTAATCCGAAACTTATATTCCTTCTTCACCGGAATACAGATATGGCCGTTTCGCATGGTACTAAAACTATCTGACATGCACTCCTTATTACTGCGAATCATAGCATCCGCTTTTTCACGCATCTTATCCTCGGTTCTTATGATTGCATTTCTTAAATCCTTCAACAAAGAGGATGCTCCATCATCTACACTTCCATTTCGTATCTGCATCGTTATCATCTCTTCCAATTCTTCAAGAGCATCTATGTTCTCCGCATAATATGGCAATCCCATTTGATATGCCTTCCCTCTTTCCAGATATGCTTTCACTCTTCGAAATGACACAAGTGTCATTCCTAACCTTTCCAATTGTGCAGCGGTAAGGCATCCGCCTTTCTCGGAAATCACCATTAACTCACATATTCCTTCTAGTGAGGTCAATGGCGGATTCCCGCACTTTTCTAGTAACATGCGGGCTTCTGTTGTATCCTTTAGTCTTGCCTTTAATTCTAATTCCGAAAGACAAGGTTCTGTTTTCTCTATTTCCTGCTTTGCCCAATCTGTTAGTGTTAATGCCTTCCAATTTTCCTTGATTTTATCAAATTCTAATGTTTTTTCTGTTTGATTCATTTTTATTCATCTCCTATCCATCCTTTATGTTACTCATTCATTACTCGTATTGAATCTGGCAAAATGTTCGCTCTATGCTTTCTCATCATGAGCTTGCGCTGTTATAGTGTCTAATCCCCTTTTTCCATGTCAACCCGGTCAGTACAGAAAACAATAGAACTAGCAAAATGCCATAGACAGCTACTTGCGCATTACATTCATCTATCAGACTTTTTACAGGTATTGTCGCCATAATTCCATATGGAAGAATGACACAGAATATCAGTTTATATACACCGTAATATACTGTTCCCGGTAACTGCATACATATCTCAATCCCTGCCTCTTCTATCCGTTCCAGCTTTGCTGTCGATATGACGAAAAAGGATATACTTCTGATAATTACCTCCATGTCATAATAAAGTACCTGCATGAGTAATACCCAAAAACAATATCTCACTATCACCTTCAAATTCCATACAACACCTGCACTTGATGCTCCATATAAGATAATCACAACACTCATAATAATAAGCGGTATCGATCCAGGATTAATCTTTTCAAAGGTTAGTCGAAGCAAAGGACTTATCGTTTTTGTCAAATACAAGTCCATTTCTCCACTCTTTATCTTCCCCGGAATACCAATTACTCCGAAGAAATATACCACCATATTTACTGCATTAAGCAAAGAAAAGGTTCCGATATACAGAATCATTTCACCCTTTCCCCAGCCTCCAATCTGTTCTACATTTCCATAGACAGCCTCAAAGACCAATAACTGTACAAGAAATAAGCTTCCGTCAACAAAAAATGGTCCAAAAAACCCAAGACGGAACATCATGACATTTTGGAATCGAAGCCTGACTAATTCTCGTACTACTCTTATATTTTTTCTAATATTCATAACCATACCTCTTTCTCTTTGGAAGAATGAAGTTTCTTCAAATCCCCACTCCATCATATTTTTTCACATATTTGTTCCATGTTATCTTTATTGCAAGCTGCATAAGAACACACCAGCATGCAATCACAATGATTCCACTTATCGCCTCATCCTGACATCTTCCTGTCAGAAGCATAGACGGAAGATATGTAACATAATAAAAAGGCAATCGCTTCATCATCACAACAATTCCTTCTGGCAACAAAGCAAGTGGTATAATACTTCCCGTTACTAGTGCCAAAAGATTATTCTTAATCATCAAAAAGGTTCCAATCTCTTCAAAGCGCAAGGTCAGCAATCCAAAAAAATAATTTAACTGCACCATGAAAAACATCCCTAAGAGAACCATAACAACCGCACACAGAATACTTCCTATTTCCTTCACAAAGACAAATTCGATTCCGAACAGAAAAATCCATACTACCGCTGCAATCAAATCGAAAAACAAATAAAATGCAACCACTCCTGCTTCCATTGCTGCAAAATATCCCTCGACATTAACTGGAATTACAATATATTTTGTAAATGTGCCGTTTCTAATCCTTGCACTGATCTCCTCACTGATTCCACTCGACATTTCTAACTGTGTCAAAAAGGAATTCACGATGTAATAAGATAACATTCCATGAAAGGTAAACCCTGCTATCATTTCCTTATCAGCAAAAATCACTCGCCATAATAAATAAGCAAACAAAATTCTACTGACCGTGAACAGCATATTAAATGCCACATCAGCTCTCCATACAAGCTGTGTTTTTAAATAAATCTTTGCAATCTCCATATACTTTCGTATTTTCATTTTAATCCTCCATTTGATAAATCTTCTCCACATCATCATGGTAATACTCAAACATCTCCTGTGTTCCACCATCATAGATTTTAGAGCCATGATTAATAACGACAGTTCTGTCACATAATGCCTTAATATCCTCCATATAATGTGACGTCAATAAAATAGTTGTCCCTCTTTCTCTGTTTATCTCCTTCAAAAAACTTCTGATTTGCTTGGAAGCAATTGCATCCAAACCTATGGTCGGCTCATCCAGAAATAAAATCCTTGGATTGTGAAGTAATGCAACCATAAGCTCCATCTTCATTCGCTCGCCAAGTGATAAGGTACGAACCTGCACATTCATTAGCTCCTGAACACCGAAAAGTTCTACGAAATATGCTCTTGTTCTCTGATATTCCTCTTCCGGTATCTCATAGATTTCCTTGAATAAACGCAAGGTATCATTTACTGTCAGTTCCATAAATAACTGACTCTTTTGTCCCATAACCACAGCATACTGCATCTTAAAAGCATTCTTCATATCGTTAGGGTAATAGCCCATCACATCAATACTTCCACTCGTTGGCGCAATGATTCCCGTAAGCATCTTGATTAATGTCGTCTTTCCTGCCCCATTTGGTCCTATTAGCCCTACGAATTCGCCTTCATTAATTCTGAGACTAATGCCATTTACTGCCCTTTTCTCTTCATACTCCCGCTTGAAAAGTCCCTGAACACTTCCTCGCAAGCCTTCTTTCTTGACGAATCGTTTGTATGTTTTTGTTAACTTATTTGTTTCAATTATTATTTTGTTTTCCATATATAACTCCTTTACCCGGTTTCATCAAATATTTCTTTGTAACTATTCAGGTAGGTCGAAGCATTTACTGCTGAGACCGTAAGAAAATGATACGGTAAGCAAAAATCCCATCGCTGAAAGCGATTTTAAATGGATTTTTGCATCGTAATTATGAAGGTACTGAATAATTACGTTTCTTTTTTCGTATTGAGAATCCCGACTTCATACACCTTAAAGCATGCATAATATGCAAACACGTTCTTCTTTACACAAAAAAACCACATAACTCCGCCTAACACTCATGCTCTCCTGCCTCCCATAAATCGGGCGCACAAAAACATAAACCAGCTTTGTTACATGGTTTAAAACTCAAACGTATTTGAAAAAATGGTACAAAAAAGCACGACCATACCGTCATGCTTCTCATACCTATATAATATACAGATTCTGTATGTAACGCATTTGTAAGGTGGTTGAAAAAGGGCAGACCTCACCTGTAAAAACGAAATCGCCTTCCTGCTATTTAGTTAGCCTGATTCTCCATTCTTACCACACGTAACATACAATTATCCTCCTAATATTTTTCTTATTGTGGTATAAAGCTTTCTGCTTTACCTTTATAACATACAGCACCGTTTTAGATTTGTCAAACTATTTTTCACAAATCTCTACAACTCCATATCCTGCCTTCTCAATCACCATGCGAATCTGATCATCACTTACATCCTTCGCTAGAAAAACAACAACCTCACCCTTCTTCAAATTTACTTTAGCTGCAGCTCCATCAATTTCATTAATGTATTTCTCTACTCTGTTTTTGCAATGTTCACAGGTCATCCCCTCTACTACGACAACCTTCTGTGCAATTACCTTATCTAGCTTTTTCTTCTGCTTTTTTACCGGTGCACTACCACCACAGCAGCCTCCTTCTCCTCTGAAATGCTTCATCCCAGAGCGTATTCCAAAGAATATCATCGCTACAACAATACCAATAATAATTATATTTTCCATATTTTCTTACTCCTACAGCTTCCAGCCTACCGCAAGCTCTCTTGTATTAATAAATCTCTTATAAATTCCATTCTGCTGTATAAGCTGTTCATGCTTGCCCTGCTCTACGATTTTACCCTGATCAACAACCAGAATATTATCCGCATTGCGAACGGTCTTTAATCGATGAGCAATCATTATGATGGTCTTTTCCTTTGTTAAAGCATCGATTGCCTTTACCAAATCCTTCTCATTTTCCGGATCAACGTTAGCTGTTGCCTCATCTAAAATAATAATTGGTGCATCCTTCATAATGGCTCTTGCAATAGAGATTCTCTGCTTTTCTCCCCCCGATAAAGAGGCTCCGCCTTCTCCGATTATGGTATCATAACCGTTTGGAAGCTTCAAGATAAAGTCGTGGCAACATGCTTTTTTCGCTGCATCTATTACCTGTTCCATAGAAGCCTCCGGCTGCCCGAAACGAATATTGTTCGCAATCGTGTCCTCAAATAAATATACTCTTTGGAATACAAAGCTGAAATTCTTCATTAAACTGTCAATACTGTATTTCTTTACATCAACACCGCCTAATTTAACACTTCCCTTTTGTACATCCCAAAATCTTGCCATCAGATTACAAAGTGTTGTCTTTCCACCACCGGAAGGACCTACGATTGCTGTAGTTGTTCCTTCTTTCAGATGAAGTGATACCCCATCAATAATCTTCCTCTTCTCATAGGAGAATTCTACATTTTCAAATTCAATATCATAATTCTTAGGCTGTATATCCATCCCCGCAACATCCATAGTTTCCAGATTCAGAATCTTATTCGCCTTATCCACCCCTGCTTCTACATGGCGAAGCAATGTAGAAAAGTTTCCTGCAGTATCAAGACTTGCATAGAGCATAAAGGAACAAACCAGCATCATCATACAGATTGAAAGCTCCATACTATTATTGGTATATAAATATAATGACACAATACAAATCAATACTCCCAGCATTTTTGTAATAAAATTCTGTACTGTCATAAGTGGAATACACTTAACTTCTAAGCCAAAATTCATCTTTTCGCATTCCTCTATGGCTTTTGACAGCTTCTTATTCGTCTCACCAACAATAGAATAAGCCTTAATCTCAGCCATCCCCTGAATATACTCAAGAATGACATCTACTAAATTACTGTCTGCGGCATCCTTCTGATGTACCATAGAACCTGCCTTTTTCTGCAGTACGGAATTAACCATAAGGTAAACTCCAAAGCCAACCAATACAATAAGTCCGATTCGATAATCAAAGAATAACATCATAATCGCAATTAACAATGTCGCTAAAAAGCCCTGTGTTGTCATCATAACTACTCTGGTGGCTACATCTGCCATACTCTCCATAGTATTGGTAGTTACAGACGTAATATATCCCAGACTATTACTGTTAAAATATCCCATTGGAAGATAACGCATATGTTCTGCAATCTCAATTCGCTTATTTGCACAAGTCTCGTATCCGCCCTCTGTTTGAAGCATGGTGCTTCTATTTTTCACAATAATACTCACAATAATACTAAACAGCATAATTCCTGCCGAAGCCATGATATGACTATTTGTCACGTTTTCATCCAACACACCCCTTATCATAACAAAGGATGCAGGTATTCTAAGTGCTTCCAAAAAAGCCAATGCCACACCTAACACAATAGAAAAATAGAATTTCCTCTTATTTTTATTACCACTGAACTCAAAAAACTTATTTAACGCCTTAAGCACAAACTTCATCTCCTTCCTCTGCTCTGTCTTTCACTGAAATATGAGATTCCCACATATTTTTGTATAACAGACTGTTTTTCAGCAATTCCTCATGTGTACCGCTTGCTGAAACTTCTCCACTATCAATCACATAGATGCAATCAGAATTGGTAATCGTTGTTAATCTGTGTGCGATTACTAATAAAGTCTTACCCTGTACCAATTTGGCTACCGCACTCTGCACAATTGCTTCATTTTCCGGGTCTGTATATGCAGTTGCTTCATCTAAAATAATAATAGGTGCATTTTTGAGCATTGCTCTTGCAATTGATATACGCTGCCGCTCTCCACCAGAAAGGTGTCCTCCTGCTCCACCAACAACTGTATCAAAGCCATTTTCCAACTGCATGATAAATTCATAACAGCCACTGTTTTTTGCAACCCGCTCTACTTCTTCATCCGTTGCATTTGGATTTCCCATTCGAATGTTTTCTCGCACTGTCATATCAAACAAATAATTATCCTGTGATACATAGGCAATCATGCGATTCTGAATGTCCAGCGGCATTTCTCTAATATCAACACCACCTATGGAAATCACACCATTCTTCACATCCCATAAGCCCGCAATCAGCTTTGCAATGGTAGACTTACCACTTCCGGATGGTCCTACTAGCGCATTAACCGTTCCTTCCTTCAGATTCATGGTAATTCCATGCAGAATCTCCTTTTCATGATAACCAAACTTCACATCTTTAAGTACAATGTCTGTTCCATTTGTTTGCTTCTGCATTACTAACGGACGAACCATTTCTTCCTGCTCTAAAATCTCTGTGACCTCTCCAATTATGGTCTGAATCCTTCTCATGTCATCTGTGTAAGACGCACATGTAATAATCGGGCCTACAATGCCAAGCGAAAGAATAATAATAACAATAAAGCTCGTTGCTGAAAGTGTTCCATTCTGATAGAACATTCCTCCAAACGGCAGTACAAAAGCAAGTGTTGCAGGAAAAATAGACATAGCAAGACTCATAAAAATGTTACAGCGTCTCATCCACTCTACGAAACAAGCTGCTCCTTCCTTTGCCGCAATCACAAATTTTTCATAAGAGCTTTCTGCCTTTCCAAATGCCTTGATTACTTCTATTCCATTGATATATTCGACAGCTGTATCATTTAACACCTTTGTCTTTACAATTGTGTTTTTATAGCTTTCCTCGTAACCAATACACATTCCCATATAGCAAAGCATACCTATTGGAAGTGTTGCTAACGACAATAATGCCATTCTCCAATCAATGGTAAACAAGTAAATAATGACAAACAATGGGCCTAATAAATTCCCTGTAAATTCAGGGAGTATATGTGCCAATGTTGTTTCTATACTATCGATACGCTCTACAATAACATTTTTAATACCACCCGATGAGGTATCACATACATACCCTAACGGCAGCTTATACAGCTTATCACATACTCTCTGTCTGATTGTTGCCAATACATGAAAGGTTGCTTTATGCGAAAGCGTTGTTGATACTGCATGAAATAACACTCTTGCTGTCCAGAACATCACTAACCATAAACACTGCATAAAATAATAAGAAAAATCAGTACTTCCGTTTAACAGCTCCACTACCATATTGCCGATTACAAAATACGGTGCCAATGCGCAAAATACACCGAGCACTGCAAATATAACAGAAAATGCATATGTTTTTTTATGTATACTTGCAAAATCTGCAATCCATTGAATCGTTGATTTCTTTTTCATTCTTCTCCTCCAAATCCTACCTTTGATATTTTGTCTTATACTCAAGAGGCGTAACCCCTATCATCTTTTTGAAAACTGCGGCAAATTTACTAGGACTGTCATAACCCACAAGACCTGCTATTTCAGCCACACTTTTATCCTTTTCATGTAATAGCAGTGTAGTTGCTGCATTCATACGATAAGATTGCATAAAGCGATTTATCGGACTTCCATAAACTGCTTTAAAACAGTTTTTTAATGCCGTCTGTGAAAGTTCAAAACGTCCGGCTAACTCTTCTATGGTATAATGCTTTGTCAAATCTAAAGTCATTAATTCCTGAATCGCTTTTATCTTCTCCACCTGAGACTTATAAAAATATGGCTTTTCTTCCCTTTGTTCATCAACCTCCAAAGCATCTAGATATAGCAGCAATTCAAATATTTTGATTCGAAAATAATCCTGCTTAATCTTTGCCGGTACACGATATAACTGGGAAAATATATGCTCAATCTCATCACTCGCCTTAATCACATAAGGACTTTGCTTACAGAACTTCTCCTGTAAAGACCGTAAAGTAACGGAAAAGTCCTTAAATTCCTTAGCCAACTGTTCCTCGGCATATGGCAGATAAAAGCCTACTGAAATTCCATGAAAATGTTTCATCGGATATTCCACATGTCCGGCATGATTTCTCCTATTATCTACAACTAAATCGCCCGCTTCAAAATAATAACAGTATTTATTACTTTGCTCATATTCCATACTGCCTTCCCTGCAATGGTCAATACAAAAGATTTCCACATCCTTCGCTTGAAACTTTGATTCACAATATTCCATATGAAAATCATTAAACATCACAAGTGCTCCCGGGAATACTTCATATGCGGTCATAATGCCTTCCCCAGTATCATTTTTCATCTTAAACACCTTACAATTACCATCACATATAACTTCCCTTACGTTATCTCCGCAATCTACACCTTGCATTATTTTACTCATGAATAATCCTCCGACTATTGGCCAATATAGTCGCACCTTCCCTTTGTTAGATTTAACTAACTAGTACTCAAAAAATATTGCGCCTCCCTGACGCAATATTTAAGTTACCATAATTTTCCTTTATTTTCTACTCCAAAAAGACATTATTATTCCGATTGGACTTTATTTTTCTCATTTCCCAGTTTACGATACACCATAAACCACATCGTAATAAAGCATGCCAGCCCTCCTATCGCATTAGAAATTGGCTCTGCAAGGAATACTCCATCTACTCCAAAACCAAGTCTTGGCAATAACAAGGTCAGTGGCACCACAATAATCACTTTTCGGAACAAGGAAAAGAAAATTGCCTGTTTTGAATACCCTAATGCGGTAAAGGTAGACTGTCCCGAAAACTGAAACGACATAAAAAAGAATCCAAAGAAATACAAATGCAATGCCGAAACACCAAATTCCAGCATTTGCGCATCTTCCGTAAAAATAGATAATAAAAATGCCGGTTCCTTGATAATAAAAAGCCATGCAAGCACGGTATAAGTAATTCCTAATATCGTTGTAAAACGGATTCCCTGCTTCACTCTTGCATAATCTTTTGCCCCATAATTAAAGCCAATCACCGGCTGCGAACCACTGGTAAGTCCCATAATCGGTAAGGACAGAATGTCACGCACAGAATTTACTACCGTCATAATACCGACGTACAAATCTCCACCGAATATTTTCAAAGTAGCATTACATACTACCTGAACGGCACAGTTCGTTCCTTGCATCATAAAGCCTGCCATACCAAGACTCGTTATCTCTTTTGTCAGAGACAGATTCACGCGCATATACTTTTTCCGAATATGTAACAACACTTTCTTTCCTGTTAAAAACTTTAAAACCCATATTGCAGACACTATCTGACTAATTACCGTTGCCAAAGCTGCTCCGCTAACACCCATATCAAATACAAAGATAAATAATGGGTCTAATATGAGATTTAAAACAGCACCGATTACGGTAGTCATCATACCGACCTTCGGAAATCCCTGTGCATTAATAAATCCGTTCAAGCCTGTTGAAAGCATCACAAACGGTGTCCCGAACAAATATATTTTCAAATATTCATCCGCATATACATAGGATGCGTCACTTGCTCCGAACAAGTATAAAATCGGCCTTCTGAATAGATAACAAAGTGCAAACATAATAAGCGAGCAACCTAGCAACAAAGAAAAAGTATTCCCTAAAATCTCTTCTGCCCGTTCCTCTTCCTTTGCCCCTCTTGCGATAGCAAACAGCGGTGCGCCACCTGTTCCAAACAAATTCGTAAATGCTGCAATCAATGTTGTCAGCGGAAACGCAAGCCCGATTCCTGTCAATGCCATACTGTTTGCGCCCGGTAAATGCCCAATATAAATTCGGTCTACCACATTATATAATAGCTGCACCAGCTGTGCTAAAATCAGCGGAATTGCCTGTGCTACAATATTCTTCCAGACACTTCCTTTTGAAAAATCGTTTGTCATTTTGCAATCTTCCTTCTTTTAAATCTTCTTTTATCATTTCCTATACTCATTTACCAATATTATGATACCGCAATATTCTTAGATTTCAATTCCTTTTCCTATAAATGTTGCAATTCGCTCTATTACTACGCCCCAAAATATGTTTTTTCACTTCATACAATCACAAATTTATAAGATTTTAACTAAATCTTAACCGCTCTTTATGGTATACTTATTATAATTTTGATTTCATAGAAAGGTGCTTGATATTTTGCTATTTTTACAATCCAAGTTTAAAGAAAAACTTACCGAAACCTTAAAAGCAGTCTTTCCTATCTTGGCTATCGTATTGCTGCTGTGCTTCACTATTGCACCAATACCACCAAGTATTCTGATGACCTTTCTGGTCGGGGCTGTTCTGTTAATCGTTGGAATGCTCTTCTTCAACGTGGGGGTTGAGATGTCTATGACCCCCATTGGGGAACGTGTTGGTTCCATTATGACGAAATCAAAAAATCTATTCATTATCATCTTAATCAGTTTCATCATGGGCTTCGTCATTACTATATCAGAGCCCGACCTACAAGTCTTAGCTGAGCAAGTTCCGTCTGTACCTAACCTGACTTTAATTCTTGCGGTTGCCCTTGGTGTCGGCTGTTTTCTGGTCATTGCCTTATTGCGTATGCTGTTTGGTATTCCACTTGGCTATCTACTAATCATATTTTACGGAATTGTATTTGCACTTACCCTTTTCGTTCCGGCAGACTTTTTGGCTGTTGCGTTCGATTCCGGTGGTGTAACAACAGGTCCTATGACCGTTCCTTTCATCATGTCCTTTGGTATTGGTATTTCTGCCATCCGAAGTGACCGTTATGCAGAGGAAGACAGCTTTGGTCTGATTGCCTTATGCTCCATTGGACCTATTCTTGCAGTACTGATTCTTGGCATGATTTTCAATCCGGAATCTGCCGAGCAGGTTTCTGAGGCCATTCCTGTTATCCATGATACGGTTGCATTATGGAGTCTGTTTGCACAAGGTTTTCCAACCTACATAGAAGAAATCGCAATTTCATTACTTCCTATTGTTATCTTTTATGGAATCTTCCAATTAATTTCCAGAGATGCAAATAAGAGAACCTTAACAAAAATCATCATTGGTTTAATTTATACTTACATTGGTCTTGTTCTCTTCTTAACAGGCGTAAATGTTGGATTCATGCCAGCTGGAAACTATCTTGGACAGACGATGGCCGGACTTCCCTATGCATGGATTATCGTTCCGATAGGTATGATTATCGGTTACTTTATCGTACTGGCTGAGCCTGCTGTTTTCGTTCTTACCAAACAAGTTGAAGAATTGACCTCTGGTGCTATTTCTGCAAAAGCCATGGGACTTAGCCTATCCATTGGTGTTGCTACTTCTGTTGGCCTTGCCATGATTCGAGTGTTAACCGGAATATCTATCCTGTGGTTCCTTGTACCCGGATATTTTATTGCCTTAGTATTAACATTTTTTGTTCCTAAGATTTTCACTGCTATTGCATTCGACTCTGGTGGTGTAGCCTCTGGTCCTATGACTGCTACTTTTCTGCTTCCGTTTGCAATGGGCGCCTGTGAAGCCTTAGGCGGCAATATTATTACTGACGCATTTGGTATTGTTGCTATGGTTGCGATGACTCCACTGATTACCATTCAGATTATGGGAGTAGTCTTTAAGTTAAAAGAAAACAAGCTCCACAGAGAAATGGCAATGCAAACACCTGTGCTCTCCTTGGATGCTTATGATGATATGGAAATCATCGAACTTTAATACTAATATAGAAAGGCACGTTTATCTATGGGAAATTTATACTTAATGACAACCATTGTTGATAGAAAAGCTGTTAATAAATATCTGGACTTGTACCATGAAAATGACCTGCATGTCATGTACCTAACCTTGGGTTATGGTACTGTTTCCAGTGAAATCTTAGATTATTTCGGTCTGGATTCCAAGGAAAAAGCGGTTGCATTCTCCGTTTTACAGGGCTCCTCATGGGAAACAATCAAAACGCAATTACAGAAAAAATTAAAAATTGATGCTCCGGGTGAAGGAATCGCCTTTACCATTCCGCTAAGCAGTATTGGTGGAAAAAAGACATTACAATTCTTATTAGAAAGTGAAGATTATCAAAAAGAGGAGGAATCAACCTTGAAAAATACCGTTCATGACCTGATTATCGTTATTGCAGAACAAGGATATACAAATATGATTATGGATGCAGCAAGATCTGCCGGAGCTTATGGTGGAACCGTTGTCCATGCTAAGGGAACCGGCATGGAGGCTGCTGAAAAATTCATGGGTGTTTCACTCGCAGCTGAAAAGGAAATGGTCTTCATTGTTACTAAGACCGAACAGAAAAATGCTATCATGAAAGCGATTATGAAGGATGCCGGATTAGACAGCAAGGCTAAGTCTATTGTCTTTTCTCTTCCGGTAACCGATACTGCCGGTTTACGATTAATTGAGGATTAAATAATTTGTTTTTTACAAAAAGGTCGCAGCTTTGCGACCTTTTTTCGTATTCCCTTATATCTAAGAATTCACTGGCAAAAATAAAAACAACTCAAATTCCTTCTCTTCCATCTTTAACTCCATATTTCCCCCATATCTTTTCGTAATCTCCTGAATACTTTTTAATCCCAATCCATGATTCTTCTCATCCTCTTTCGTCGTTTTCGGCATTTTTCCTTCTAAAAGTTGCGAACCAGCTCCCAAACAAGAATTCCGCACACTGACCACAAATAGCCCCTTTCCAAGCCTTGCCTCCATCTCTATTCTTCTCTCTTCCACAGAAAGCTTCTCACATGCCTCGATTGCATTATCAAGAGTATTGGCAAAAAGCGCACAGATATCTGCTTTAGCAAAAGGCAATTCCTCTGTAATATCTATGTGTGGCACAAAATGAATCCCTTTTTGCCGCATGATACCTTCCTTTGCCGATAACACAACATTTACCGTGGTATCCCCTGAATAGTGAAGTGTCTGCGTAAGCGTCGTATTTCCGAGCATTTCCTCTATGTAACCAGTTCGCTTTTCCTCCGACAATACCAAAAGCGTCTGTAAATGATTGGTCAAATCATGTTTCATTCTTCGTATTGCAAAGTTCTGCTGTTCCATACTTTCAAAATACTGTCGGTTCATTCTTGCTAAAGCATTTTCCTGCTCTAATGCCTGATGACGTTCCAATACGAGCATTGCCCAAATTAATCCAATAATAGCCAATGCTGCGATTAGAAAAAGAGCTGAATCAGCAAGAATGGTAGGAAGGTTCTGTCCAAATGGATCTCTAAGCAATACTAAAGACAACACAATGCCTAAAGATGGCAGATTCAACACAAACAAGAGCTTCCACAATGGTATGGTCAGTTCAAAATCTGCCCTTGGCTTTCGTGAACAAATAAACAAATACAAGAGCAGAGCATAGCCTCCTCTATATAATAAGCCTGTCCATCTAGTCACCATATTATGAGGTATCTTCATGTACATAAATAGAAACACTTCCAGCCCGTTATCCCAAAATCCATTAAAGGCAAATACCGTACTCGCAAGCATGAACCCTATTACAAGTCTTTTCCATCTCGAACCCTCGCAGCAATTCCATATTCCAAGCATGAAGATTAATAAGGTTACTGGAAGATTTCCCCAATCACCGATGAAAATAATCATTCCTAATATCAGCCAGCTTATAAATAGTAAGACTGGTTTACACCACCACTTTTTCTTTATCTGTAACAGGCTTCTTATCGACCAGTAAATCGGTACTGACAATACGGTCATAAAAAAATACCCTAACACAGCTTCCCATATCGTTGCTTCCATTCTTATATTCCTCCTAGCATCGACTTTGCAAGACTTGCCATTGCGTTTTCCTTCATGGCTCGACTGACAGGTAGCTTTTGCTCTGCCATTATAACGCAATCTGTTCCGATATAATCCACCTTTTCAGGATTTACCAGATAGCGCTGATGAATTCTCACAAAGCAACCTGCCAGCTTTTCTGCCACCTCATCCAGCTTTCCGTAAAAGGAATATTCCTTATCATGACATACCAGACTCACTTTTCTCTTATCACTGTAAAAATAAGAAATCTCCTGCAACGGGAAACGATACGTTCCCTCCGTATTCTTGAAAATATATTCCTTATCTGTCTTTGCTGCAATCCGCTTTCTGATACGTCCTAACAGCTCCTGTAACCTTTCTCTCTGTACCGGCTTCAACATATAGTCCATCGCATTCACCCGATATCCGTCAAACACATAATCCGAATACCCTGTCACAAATACAATCAGCATTTCCCCATCAAAGCCTCTTATCCGCTCTGCTGCCTGCATTCCATTCATCCCTTGCATTTCCACATCCAGGAATAAAAGGTCTATCTCACCCGGATGATTTTGCAGCCAATGGACTGCTCCTGCTCCGGTTGAGAACTCATAAACAATCTCTTCTTCTCCCTCAATTAACAGCTTCTCTAATTCAAAACGTAAAAATTCTCTTGCCTCATTCTGGTCATCACATATTCCTATTCGTAGCATAAACGGCATCTCCTCTTTTTCCCTCATTCACAAACAACCTGCTCCTCTTATCTACTTAGCAAATTGTCACCTCATGAATTATATCACACCAAACACATATGAACACTTTTTTCCTTACCAAACTTTACATCAGACCTGCAAAATATGACATTTTTTGCAATAATTTTCCATACGTTACAACACTCCTGCAAAAAATGACACAGCTTTCCCTGACTTCTTCGCAATCTGATATGGTATTTACAGCATAGAGCTGACACGAACGTCAGAATATGTAACTAGAAAAAGTAGAAATCGTTATGAAAGGAACTAACTACCATGTTATATGTCAAAAATCTTGAGAAATCCTATCAAACCGGAAACAAATCCTACCCTGTTTTAAAAGGGATTGACCTAGCTGTTGCGCAGCAGGAATTTGTTGCCGTTATGGGACCATCCGGTTCTGGAAAAAGCACCCTATTAAACTGCATCTCCTGCTATATCCCCTTTGAAAATGGCACAATACGCCTTGGCGGACAGGAATTAAAGGGATTAACGGAGCATGAACTTGCAAAAGTCCGCAATGAAAAGCTCGGCTTTGTTTTTCAGGACTTTATGCTGTTAGATGGCCTTACTGTAAGAGAAAACATTCTTGTTCCACGCATTATCCAAGGAATCGTTAGCAAAGAAGCAGAGACGCTTGCTGATGAACTGCTTTCTCTTTTTGGTATTACACATATAGCAGATAAATACCCTGCTGAAATATCCGGCGGTGAACGTCAGCGTACTGCTGTTGCCCGAAGTCTGATTAATCAGCCCCTTATGATACTTGCCGATGAACCTACCGGAAACCTTGACAGTAAATCAAGTTTGGCTGTTATCGAAGCCTTTGAAAATGCCAAAAAGCATTTGAATGCTACTATTTTCATGGTAACTCATGACAGCTATGCTGCCTCATTTTGTGACCGCGTTATTTTACTAAAGGACGGAAAGGTTTATGACACATTAGAGAAACAGGAAGACCGTAGCCAATTTCAAGACCGACTACTGGCTGCTATTAAAAAAATGAGCTTAGAAGCATGAAAGGTATCACTATGAATATGACAAATTTTTCTACATTACTTACAAAATTACAAAAATCAGAACGAAAACAGGCCGCTCTTTATCTTTTCTGCAATTTCGTTTCGTTATTATTAATTACCGCCTACTCTGCTATGATGTTCTCACCAACTGTACTCTTAGTGCTTCCCAAGGGCGGTGACAGCCGTAAGCAAATGGCTACTATTTTTGTTCTTGCTTTATTTGGTTGCGTTGTTTTTACAATCTATGCTTCCTGCCTTTTTTTCCGTAAAAAGGCAAAACAGCTTGGCATCCTAATGGCACTGGGCGCTCCCAGAAAAAAGCTTGCGCCCGGACTGTACAAGGAAGTTATTACCCTCAGTGGTATCTCTTCCTTTCTAGGTATCCTTGGCGGATTTCCACTTGTCGTGCTTATCTGGAATGGCTTTCGACTTTTTATCGTTGACAGTACGGAAATGCATCTTCGACTTGATTTTCGTTTTTTATTTCTATCTGCTATATTCTGGTTCCTCGTTGTCGGCTTTTCCTGTCTGACAGCCTACCGTTATCTAAAGCGAACTAATATCATGGATGTTGTTCAGGAGGAACATAAAAACGAACCCATAAAGGAGCTTGGAACATGGTGTGGACCACTTGGCTTTGTACTCCTGCTTATCGGCGCGATTGCCGGTTATTTTGCCCCAAGTGTTTACTATGCATTGGTGGACGGTCAATTTCCTCCTGTATGGATTTCTATCTTTTACCTTCCTGTATTTCCGGGACTCTATATGATGATATTACATACCGTTGTACATGGATGGCGTTCCCACAAAAAGAATCCTTATAAAAATATCATTGCACGCAGTATGATGAAATTTCAGGGAAAACAAACCGTGAACAATCTTTTAGTCAGTACGGTACTTATTGCTGGAGCTTCCTTTGCTATTTTCTATCTTCCTATGGTGGCTGTCGGTGCAATTACGGAGATTCATAACCGTCCCTATCACTACCGTTATCACTATCCTATGACGCAATATAGCAGACTTCCAGATCAGGCAAAGTTAAATGAAATGGCAGCAGAATATCAGCTATCCATTACTGATTGGCACGAAAGTCCTTATATCCTGCTTGCTATGGATGGTATGCGAACCATTGATGATTCTGAAACTACCTACCATGAGGAATATACACAGCTTTATAGCGAAGGACGATTCTTTTCCGAAAGTAATTTCCATGCATTAACAGGCATTGAGCTTGATGTGAAATCCGGAACATATATAGGTATTGCAAACGAAGAGGAAACCGCTCTCTATTATCTTATAAAAGACTCTGCCCTTTTCACGAATATGACTACACAAAATACCTTACCGGTTACCTTCGCCGGCTTTACGCACTATGACTTTTTATTTGGTGAACCTTCCTACTATGTATTAGATGATACCGATTATGCTCACATTTCCGAAGGGCTCTCTACGGAATGGATGGAAAACATGATATTTTTTAATGTAGCCGAAGAAGACAGCTATGCCTTTGCCAATGCTTTCTTTGATACGCTGGTAACATCCTATGAACCACAGTATGCAATTCCAAGCTACTATGACCGTATTTATAAGCAGGACTGTGAAAATAAAGGTTCAACCTATTGGGGCGATACTGATACCATGACAAAAATCTCTTTCGAGCAGCCGGATACCGCAGATTTTAGAAACTACTGGCTCTATATGCCTAAAAACATGATATTGGACAAAACCGATTTCTTACGAAACTACGCTGTATTTCTTATGATATTCCTGTTTATCTCTATTATCTGTATTCTTGCTGCCCTTGTCATCAGCTATACACGCTGTATGACGATCACACTGAATAACCGTTATGTTTTTGATGACCTTAGAAAACTTGGCGCATCTCCACGCTTCTTGAAAAAAGAGGTTCGTAATCAGGCAAGTAACGTATTCGTCATTCCGAGTACTATTGGAATGAGTATTATGTATCTCCTTTATACCATGATTATGTTTGCCAACGATGGCAAGCTGACCTCTGATGAAGTAGGAGGACTAGGAGTATGCCTTGTTATCCTTTTCCTGTTTACCGGAATTTTTTATCTTGTATATCGTTATACCGTAAGACAAATGTGTAAACAGTTAGATATCTTGTATACCGTTTGAATATGCTCATATTGAATGTAACAGAAAGGGAATGTGACCTGCACATTCCCTTTTTTCTACCCTATTAACACCTTCTTACCTTCAAATGCAAATCCATACTTATGAATCTTATCCTTAACAAAGCCTCTGGCTATCAGGTCTGCTTCATATTGCTTTTCTTCTATCTGCTGTAAGGCTGATTCTACCGTAGCCTCCAGACTGTTTTCTTTCCTTGGATTGTGTACCTTGAATTCTAATATATAGGCTAGCTGCTTCTTGTCATGTGGCTCAATCATCACATCATATCTTCCATATCCGCTTTCACGATTCGAAGTGATGGTATATTCCCTGTTTAATTCCACAATCAGCCCAAGCACCAATCCATGATAAAAACGCTCCGGCTCTGAGTCTGACGGGTCTTTTGCTGTGTCGAAAAAGCTAAAAACCTCTTTTGTTATTTTGCTCATATATGCATTCATTTCTTCTACGTTTCCTTGAAGCATAGCTGAAATAAAATTGTTATATACTTTTTTGGCAGGTGCAAACCATCCTCGCACCATATTCAAAAACATATCCTCAACTTCTCTATTAGTTAAACACAGTGTATATTGTGGTCTGACTCCTGCGATGACGAGATTTTCCTTTTCTATTGCCTTTAAATATCCACTCGCAAGAAGAAGACTCCATATCGCATCCTCATCATACTCCAGCTGGTTGTATACAATCTGTTCATCAATCGGACACTTTATCGCATTCCCTTTGAGCAGCTGCTCAAACAGTTCTTTGATACCGGAATCCCCTTCCTGAATCAGCTTACCAACTAAACGATTTCCACTTGTATTTGCCCAATAGGTTACATACTGTCCATTGGTATCCAAGAAGTTTAATACAGACCATGGGTTATATATATCACTATGTTTTCCAAACACAAACCCATCATACCATTTTTTAACTCCTTCTTTTTGTTCACCAAGTCCACACTCATCCAAGGCCTCAAAAACCTCATCTTCTGTAAAGCCGAAGCAAGTCGCATACTCATCAGAAGTAGTAGTAACTACCTTTAAATTGTTTAAATCGGAAAATATTGACTCTTTACTCACCCTAGTAATTCCCGTCATCAATGCCCGTTCTAAAAATGGATTTGTCTTAAATGTAGAATTGAACAGACTTCTCGTAAATGCTACCAATTCATCCCAAAAACCATTTACATATGCTTCCTGCATCGGTGTATCATATTCATCCAAAAGGATGATTGCTTTTTTACCATAATGCTTATAAATAAATTTTGAGAGATAATTAAGCGCTAACGTTGCCTCTACTTCATCTAGTGATTGAATGATTCTTCTCATGATATCTTTTTCATAAACCGATAAAGCTTCGCTTTCCAGCAGATAATCATGGTCCATAAATACCATCTGAATCAGACTACAGATTTTTGTTACAACACTTTCATAATCTGTCTCTTTTATATTAGCGAAGGAGAGACTAATGACAGGATATGTTCCCTGTATTTCACGATAGCTTTCATACTGCCAAATGAAAAGTCCCTCAAATAAATCTCCTCTATTAGCATAGTTTACTGAAAAAAACTTTTCTACCATGCTCATATTTAAGGTCTTTCCAAAACGACGAGGACGCGTTATCAGTGTAACACTATCTCCGCTCTCCCACCATTCCTTAATAAAATTGGTTTTGTCTATATAGAAATAGTTGTTTTTTATGATATCTTCCCAATCCTGTATTCCGATTGCTACATTTCTTGCCATTTATATCCCTGCCTTTCACAACTGCAATACTTCCACTGTCCAAACTTAATTATAGTATAAGCTATTTTGTGGTCTTTTGTACATAATCTTTATCCTATTTTTACGGCACCAGTCTGTTAATATCCCTCGGGAACAACGTTGCATTTTTTACATTTTCAAATCCTAATAGCTTGGCCGTAAATCGTTCCAGTCCAAGCCCCAAACCACCATGAGGCGATAATCCACATTTATGTGCCATGAGGTAACCTGCAAAATGTTCCGGCTCCATGCCTCTTCTTCTCAGCTTCGCAAGCTGCTCTTCATAATTATGAATACGTTGACCTCCTGTTGTAATTTCCAATCCTCTGAAAAGCAGGTCAAAGCTCAAGGTTTCTTCTGTATTCTCAGGATTCTCCATCGCGTAAAATGGACGCTTTTTACTTGGATAGTGTGTCACAAATACAAATTCACTACCTGTTTCCTTTTGTATCAGCTCACATAACAGCTTTTCTTCCTCCGGCTCGAAGTCTTCATAATCCCGAATTTCACGGTTATACGCTTCTGAAACCATTTGCTTTGCATCTATAAACTTCACAGAAGGAATCTCTGTAAATCCCTGACTCATAAGAAACTGACGAAAGCCTGCTGTAATCCCCTCCTGAAGCTTGAAGATTGCTCGCTCTTTTTCATTTCGCAGCGTAACTGGTCTATAATCCAATAGATTCTCTAAAGAAGTATCCACTTTTTTCTGATTTATGACAATTGGTGATGGTTCACTTGGCACAGATAGAATTTCAATATCTACCATACGAAGCTCATAGCCAACCTTTGCACGTTCTTCCTCTATAACCTCTGCCTTAACTATTACACAACTTTCCTCTTCCAGAGTTTCTATTTTCAATTATCTATAAGGACATCATCTCTATGTCCCATACGATCACAACCCTTCTATATCCCGTATGGAACTTTAAATACAAAAAAAGCCACACTGGTAAAACTTTTCATTTTTACCAATGTGACCTAAATTAGCATAGATTAAAACGGTAACTCTTTTCCCTGCTTCTGCCATTCCTTGAATTCTGCTGTTGCACAGAAAATAACGTCACCAGATGAGTTAAGTGCTGTCTCCACAGAGTCTTGAATCACACCAATGATAAAACCAACACCTACCATCTGCATTGCAATATCCTGTCCAATTCCTAACAAAGAACAAGCCATAGGAATCAATAATAATGAACCACCTGCAACACCGGAAGCACCACAAGCGCCTAAGGTTGCTACTACGCTAAGGAGAATTGCCAAAAGAATATTAACCTCTACTCCCTGTGAAAATGCAGCAGTCAAAGCCATAACCGTAATGGTCGTTGCTGCACCGTCCATATTGATGGTTGCGCCAAGTGGAATTGCTACAGAATAATATTCTTTATCTAATCCCAACTTTTCACAAAGCGTCATATTAACCGGAATATTGGCAGCAGAGCTTCTTGTAAAAAACGCTGTCAAACCAGACTCCTTAATACATCTAAATACCAATGGATATGGATTACGCTTTAAAGTTAATGCTACGATAATCGGATTAATTACAAGTGCTGTTGTCAACATACAACCAACAAGTACTAATAACAACATTCCATAATCCTTAAAGATTACAAGACCATACTCATTAACTGTAGAAAATACAAGTCCCATAATACCAAATGGTGCAAGCTGAATAATCCAAGATACCACCTTTGATACGCCATTCGATAAATCACTTAATACATTCTTCGTATGATCACTTGCACACATTTTTAATGCGATTCCAAATAAAACAGCCCAAGTTAAAACACCAACATAGTTTGCATTGATAATGGATGAAATTGGGTCTTTTACCATATTTCCAAGTAAGGTACTAAATACTTCATAAAGTCCAGCCGGCGCTGACTGTTCTACCGCATCTGTCAATGGAATTTGTAGCTTAAAAGCAAAGCTTGCAACAACTGCCAATACTGCTGCCAGTAAGGTACTTATCATATAAAACAATACTACGGTCCGAAATCTCTTGCCAATTCCCTTTCCTGCACTTGCTAAGGAAGCGGTTACAAGAATAAAAACAAGAATTGGGGCAATACCTTTTAAAGCTCCAACAAAAATATTACCAAAAATCGTGATAAACTTTGCTTGTGGCACCCAAAGTCCCAAGCAGATACCTACAATCAAACCGATTGCAATACGCAAAATCAAAGAAGAATTCACATAAAGCTTACAAAAGTTTTTCATTTGTCTCTCCATTCTACCTTTTAAGGTACTATATTATTTTGTTTTTGGTACAAAGACATTTGTACATCATAGCAAATATTCTAGCAAAAGCTGAGGCAAATGACAATAGTTATGTGAACCTTTTCATCCCCCTTATCCTAACGTAAGATTCAAATATCCCTTTTTCTCTTCCCACACTATCGTTTCAGGAAGAAGTATCATGCCTCCTGCATTTTGTGCAAATGCTTCACTGCAAGCATTTTTCCGCATAAGCATCGGCAAAAGCTCTTTTAATTCCTGTTCTTCCAGAGTGGTTTCTACAACTCTAAGCCTGTTATCCTCTTTTCGATACATAAGAAGCTCTTCCTTTTTACCATTTACTAGCTTATAGGTTTCTCCTCCACAAAAGGCATTTTCTACTATAGCATAGTCAATCGCTTGCTCGTCCCAAGACACATAACCTTCCCCATCAAAATATGCATCTCGCAAAGCCTTATATTCTTTCACCTGTACTTCCTGCATACTCCATGCGGATTCATTTATTTCTGACGCTACTGTCATTTCTACTTGTTTGTATTCTAAAGAACTCTCAAAGTACCAGCATGGACTTGCTGCAAATGCCTTCACAAACCCCATTCCTGCATAATATTTGTCAAGTTCTTCCTCTGCTGGTTGCAAAATCAATGGCATTTGATATTTTTCAAAAGCATATCTGATTATCTCTGCTGCATATCCTTTTTTCCGGTATTCCAGTAATGTACCAACTGCATAAACATAACGTGCCTCTATCATTTCCCCGTTTATCATGATTTGTACTGGTAAAAAACTTGCCATCGACACAGGTCTGCCATCTTCATGAATCACTAGCATATTTTCTGTAGTAAAACGTCTCTCCAGATACATCTGTATATATTCCTTGGTATCACCAAAGCATTGTTTCCACAAGTCCATGATTGCTTCTTCATCCATCTCGTTTGCAAACACCACACGGCTCTCTACTGCACTGTATTTCTTTATCAAGGCATCTGGATAGTAAGACAGTTTTGCCTTGCGAAGTCCTAAATCCCCTGTATCCTCTTCTCGATTGACATAGGCAAATTCCTGCCCTCTATCTAAGACAAACTGCTGATTTATCATTGGATACGCTCCCTGCAATTCCGGATATGCCTTTTCAAAATGAACCACCATCGTATCCGAGTTTAATCGCTCTCCTATGGTAAATGCTACGATTTCACCCTTTTTACGCAGAACACCTCCAAACAAACCAAGCTCATCAAAATAGACGAATGCCTTTTCCAGCACCCGCATTTCCTGCTCCATCTCTTCATTCCACTTCTCTTCTCTCTGGTCAATCCACAGCTTTGCCATCTTTCGACATTCGTCTATATTATCTCTTCCAAGAGTCTCATAACTCCAGTCATCTTCATCCTTGAACCTTGCAATGTGATTACGCTTTCCATGAAGCTTCTTACCCTTTAAGGTCGAAAGTTTTTCTACCGTATACACATAATCAAAACTATCTCTGTTCGCATCAAGCTCAAATTCTCCCGGAAACCACTCCATCAGCAGTTTCCTTGCCTTTTCCTCAATCGGATACATATGCAGTTTATATTCATGTGCCGCACAAATTCCACGAAGCAACACTACTGCCTTTTTCTTATCACCATTACCAAATGGAAAAGAATAGGAGAAATCACCTCTTCTACGATAACGGATAATCCCACAGTCATAGACTTGTCCTACCTCGACCTCAAAAACCTCACTCCACATAAAATTATTGGCAAATGCATATTCACAAGCCGAAAACTCATCCTCTCTAAGCTTCTGCGTCATCCATTCTTTATCTTCCAGTGAAATCGGATGAAATGTCAATTTTTCTTTTTCAAACATATATCAAAATCCTTATCTGTTTGTAACTATTACATACTGTCATAGTTACCTATTATTCTAGTTCTCTGTAACTTCAGTACCTTTATAGTTACATTTTCTTTCGTATATATTCTGCTATCATTTCTTTTTTCCTATACAGAATAATCTCCGAACATCTTATATCTACATAACAATCGTCAACACTCCGTAAACAATCGGCTGATGTAGCATATACAATATCAGCGAATGCTTTCCAATCCATTCAAGTGGTGCAATATGTATATCTGGCAGTTTCTGTAACAATTCTTTTTCCTGCATAAAACGATATAAAAAATAACCTGTCAAAAACAGAAAATACCATGGAAGCAAAGAAAAATAATCTGTAGAAAAAAATTTCCTAAAGGGAAATCCTAGAAATGCAGTAACAAGGTTCGCATACCAGCTTTTAGGCACTTCTATTATTTTCCATACAGCAAGACCAATCCATCCACTGTTAATGTCCTTTAATAGTAGGAAGCTAAAAAACGCGAATACCATTCCTATTGTACTATTACATCGCCTGTAAAAAGATTCAAACAAATTCTGTATTAACATACAGACTCCAAGCAAAGTCAATACTCCAAACACAACCCTATTCTCTGGCATAAAAAGTAAGGTTACTATTGTAATGACAAAACCTGCCCCCAAAACAACCAGACCACGTTTAAATTTACTCTTGCCCATACTCCAACAAAAACCTGACAAAAGAATAAACGTCCAACAAATACTTTGTTGCCAGACATATCCGATTTCCGTTCTATACCAATCTAGACGCATACCAAAAATATATACTAAATCCCATATTGCATGATACGCAACCATGCTAAGTAAGGTTACTCCTCTTATATGATCTAAAAACCTGTATCTTTTCATCTATCTTCTGACCTTCCTATATGTTGTCATACACCACATTCTAACCATATCACATAACTATTTTAACAATAGGAATTTACTTCCCAAAAATAATATAACTATTCAAGGACTGTTTTGCAATCCCTGAATAGTTATCTACTTCATTACTACTTATTCAAAATCTCCAAATACGTCACCATTATAATCCAAGTATTCTCTCTTTGTCCCAACACCTTTGCCAAAACACAATATTGTTTCTTAAATCTTTCAATTTCAAGCTCATAATCCAAATTACCAACCAATGCTCTTTTAATCTTTTTTTTCAGCTCTACTATTTCCTGTTTCATAAGCTCTTCATTTTCAATATTGATATATTCTTCATATAAGTTATTACTTCGTAACAATTCTATCTTATCATTTCTATATTCGTAGATAGCAATCGGCACATCTAATGCATCAAACAATATACTTACGGAAGAACGTGTGTTCCACAATTCACCAATCATATCCGCATTCTCATTTTTTGAAATTTGTTCTTCCTTTTTCTTCTCACGAGCTATGTACATTTCATATTCCACAACAGGCATTGGTTTTGCATAATAAAATCCTTGTGCATATTCACATCCAATACACTTCAAAAAATCTACCTGTTCTTCTGTCTCCACACCCTCTACAATAGACGGCAGTTGAAGCCACTTAGCCATTCTGACTACCGAAGTAAGTACTTTTTCGCCTTTTCCATTGAATGTTTTTTCTTCCTCCAAGAATTTCATATCTATTTTTAAATAATCAACATCCATATCTTTCAGAACATTTAATGATGAATAACCACTGCCAAAATCATCCATCATAATCTTAAATCCAAGATCATGCAGACGCTTCACTGTTTTCATAACCAATGATTGATCCTCCATGAAAGCACTCTCCGTAATCTCAAGATTCAATAGCTGTGGTGGAATACGATATTCTGTAATTATTTTATTCAGTATCTTTACTAAATGTGGATTATAAATATTTACTCGAGAAACATTGACTGAAATCGGATCTGGATTTTTACCTTCATCCAGCCATTTTCTAAGTAACGCACACACCTTTCTCCACATATACTGATCCAAGCGACCAATAATACCGTTTCTCTCATAAACTGGAATAAACTCTGCCGGTGCAATCATTCCTTTCGTCGGATGCATCCAACGAACTAATGCTTCTGCTCCATATGGCTTACCCGTCACCAAATTAATCTTAGGCTGTAGATATACAACAAACTGTTCTTCTTCAATCGCCTTATTAACTGCATTGATAACAAACTGTTCCTGCCTCATATCTTCAATCATGCTTTCATCATAATATGCAATATTCTGCACAAACTTGCCCTTACAAGTTTTTGCAGCTAAATAAGCACGATCATACATTTCTGATACATCCATATTATAATCGCTAATCACATAGACTCCACAGGAAACCTTAATATTATAATCCTTATTCACTTTTTTGAGATTTAATTGCAAATCATTTGCCAGTATTTCTATATTTTCTTCCTCATACGGGAGACAACAAGCAAATACATCATTTTCTAATCTTGCATAAACAAAGTAATCAAATACAGCCGAAATCTTTATCAATTCCTGTGCGATAGTGATTAATACCTTGTCGCCTTCCTGAACACCATAGAAATTATTAATCATTTTAAATCGATCAATATCAATCCGAACAAATGCAAATTTTTGTCCTACTGCTTCTGCAAGCATTTGACGAACCTTTTGATAAAATTTCAACTTAGTATATAAGCCTGTAACAGGATCTCGTTCACTCATAAGCATCCTGCTTTTATCAATAACATTTTTGATTCTAAATTGTAATAATATCGGATTATATGGTTTCATAACAAAATCCCACACACCATATTCCAGACATTTTTGTTCTACACCCTCATCTTCATTGGAAGTCGCAACAATAACAGGAATATTATTATACTCCTGATGATTTCTAAAATCTTCTAAAAAAGTCAAGCCATCCATAACAGGCATTACCATATCTAATACAATGACAACGATTTTCTTTGCATGTTTCGCCAACATATCTAATGCTACCTGCCCATTCTCTGCCTGAAGGATATTATATTCATCCTTTAACACTTCCTCTAAAGATTTCTTTATAATTTCTTCATCATCTACAATTAGTATCGTGTTCTTTCTTTCCATCATCATCATCTGCTCCTCCATTAAGGATAGTGTACTCCTTTACATTATACTGTCTTTTTTACTTCCATGTCAATATTGTTCGACATTAGTAGCTATTACTCAGTAATTATCAAAATACACCTATCCTTCGAGCAGATTACTTACTCAATAGAGAGAACCTTATAGTCTTGATCTTCTATTGTCTTTTTCAATATATCATCCATAATCTCAGCAGATAACATTAATACTGCTGTTCCTGCTTCATGACTTACTACTGCCTCTTCCACCTCCGGGAGTGCTTCCAGTACCTTTTTCACTCTTGCCTCACAGTGTCCACACATCATTCCTTCAATTCTCATTGTCTTTTTCACCTTGTTTTCCTCCTTGTTTTTCTCTTTCTTTACCTTTTTATCTCTGCCTGAATCATATATTTTTAAGAAATTCAGCCTCAAAGCATTTGAAACTACACAAAAGCTCGACAAACTCATCGCCGCAGCACCAAACATAGGATTTAACTCCCAGCCTACTATAGGACTCCACATTCCTGCAGCCAATGGAATTCCAATGATATTGTAGATAAATGCCCAGAATAAATTTTCATGTATATTCTTCAATGTCCTACGACTCAAAAGGATTGCCGCTGGCACATCACTTAATCTACTCTTCATTAATACCACATCTGCGGCATCGATGGCAATATCTGTTCCCGCACCAATAGCAATACCAATATCCGCTCTCGTAAGTGCCGGTGCATCATTGATACCATCACCAACCATAGCAACCTTGCCCTTTTTTTTAAAATTACGAATTACTCTTTCTTTACCTTCTGGTAAAACGTCCGCAATTACTTCATTCACACCCGCCTGCGCACCAATTGCTTTTGCAGTTTTTTCATTATCCCCCGTCAGCATAACCACATGTATTCCCATATTTTGTAATTTCCTGACTGCCTGTTCACTATCGTCTTTGATTATATCTGCAACTGCAATCACTCCAAGCAACTGCCTATCCAACGCAAAAAACAATGGTGTTTTTCCTTCGTTTGCAAGTTCTTCTGCTCTTTTACTTATCTGTGTCGATATTTCTACTAAACCATTGACATATTTCATGCTTCCTGCATAAGCCATTTTACCATCATATATGGCAGATAATCCATTGCCCGGCAAAGCTTGAAATTCTTTTACTTCCACGCTTTCTACCATATTTTCTTTTCCATATTCCAAGATGGCTTTCGCAAGCGGATGCTCACTTTTACTTTCTATGGCAACAGCAAATTGAACTAATTCAGCTTCTGATACTCCGTCTACTGGAATAATATTTGTAACTTTGGGTTCCCCTGTCGTAATCGTTCCGGTCTTATCCAAGGCAACGATTTGCACCTTACCCGTTTCCTCCAAGGAAGCCGCCGTTTTAAACATAATACCATTTTTAGCTCCCATGCCACTGCCTACCATAATAGCAACCGGTGTAGCAAGTCCTAACGCGCATGGACAACTAATAACCAATACCGAAATTCCTCTTGCCAAAGCAAATCCAATACTTTGTCCTGCCAAAAGCCATATAACCAACGTAATCAATGCAATCGTAATCACTATTGGAACAAACACACCCGATACCTTATCTGCCACTTTTGCAATAGGTGCCTTCGTTGCCGCTGCATCACTTACTAGCTGTATAATCTGAGAAAGCGTTGTATCCTCTCCCACTCGCGTTGCCTTACATTTCAAGAAGCCTGACTGATTCAAGGTCGCCGCCGATACTTGACTTCCTGCCTCCTTATCCACCGGAATACTTTCTCCTGTTAATGCTGACTCATTTACTGCACTATTTCCCTCAAGAACAACGCCATCCACAGGTATATTTTCTCCTGGTCGAACTACAAAAATATCGCCACTTTGCACTTCTTGAATTGCAACCTCTGTTTCCACACCATTTCGTAAGATGACTGCTGTCTTCGGTGCAAGCTTTATCAAACTCTTTAATGCATCTGTTGTCTTTCCCTTAGAATGAGCTTCTAACATTTTACCTACGGTAATTAGTGTCAGAATCATAGCCGCAGACTCAAAATAGAACTCATGCATATAATTCATAACACCAGGATAATCACCCTTGACTTGTGCATCCGTCATAGCAAATAGCGCATAGGTACTGTATACAAATGCTGCAGATGAACCAAGTGCAACCAAGGTATCCATATTGGGCGCCTTATGCCAAAGGCTCTTAAACCCACTGATAAAAAACTTTTGATTTATTATCATTACTGCAACAGTTAGTAACAATTGCAACAGTCCCATTGCCACATGATTCTTCTCAAACCACATCGGAACAGGCCATCCCCACATCATATGTCCCATGGAAAAATACATCAATGCAATTAAAAATATCATAGAACTGAATAATCTTTTTTTTAATGCCGGTGTTTCTGTATCCTTGAGAATATCAACATTCTCTCCTACCATAACCTGACTTCCCTTTATATCATTCCCTGCTTTTTTAAGGCTTGCTCCATAGCCTGCCTCTTCTACCGCCCGAATAATAGTCTCTGGCGAAACGTTTCCTTCTACTCCCATTGAGTTCGTTAATAAACTAACGGAACAAGATGTAACACCTTCTATTTTTGAAACGGCTTTTTCTACACGAGCACTACAAGCCGCACAACTCATTCCCGTTACTTGATATTGCTCCATTTATAATCTCCTCCTCCCTGAAAATTGTACAATTCAATTTTGTCATGCCAAAACTCTTTCACATATAGATTTTTTGCATTGTCTATTTCATCAGCTTCTGAAGAGTCACAAGTAACTCATCCACTGTTTCTTCCTTCCCTTCGCGAATATCATTTATTACACAAGTCTTGATATGATTCGATAACAAAACTCTATTAAAGCTATTCAATGCTGCACTTACTGCCGATACTTGTGTAAGAATATCCGTACAATACGCATCCTTTTCTATCATCCCTTTGATTCCTCGAATCTGTCCTTCTATACGGTTCAAACGATTTATTAAGTCCTTATATTCCTTTTCTGAACGTTCCTTTGTTTTATAGCAACAACATTCTTTCGTTTCTTCCATGCTCTCACGCCTTTCTTTTATTATACACATTATATACCCCTATGGGGTATGCCGCAAGATATAATTTTCTTATTGAACAATTTTATCATCTTATAATAGATAAAACGGCTATAAAAAAACCATTGTAGTTTTTTACAATGGTTCATTTTATTACTTAAATATTCAATCGTAAAACATATACAACCTGAAATTTTCACTTTCTCCACATAGCAAAAAATCATTTGTCAATTTCCTTATCATACACCTTTTTCGAATATATAACTGCTACAACCGCTGCTAATAATAAATAAATCAACATAAATATTGTTCCAATCATTCCACTTGTATATATAGTTGTAATGATAGTCAATAAACCGGTAACAATAATACATATTGCACCAAAGCGATTACTCTTTCTCCATGTATCGTCATTATGCATACTCCAAACGGTTCGAAGACCTACTACTGCATTTCGTTTTGCTTTTGTCATAAAATTTCCTAATACAATAAACATAATGCCACATAAAACACAGGAAACTTTTGCAATATCAATAGTAGCCTGAAAACTCCCCGTATTTGCTTGTATCCATGAAGAGTAAAGAATAAAATAATGCATAATACCGAACATTATAGCCTGCGAAAGTCCTACAACACACAATACTTTTGCAGAAGATTTTGCTTCCATTTGTTCCTTTTCAGTTTTTGCTGTTATTGATTTTTTTTCAAATATATTGATTAGCAAATGCCAAAATAGTGTAATAAACAAAATAATTATCGAAAAAATAAGACTTTCTGTTTTACTTCCCCATCTGTCAGTATTTCCCTCCAAATCATGATGCATAGGTATAACATCCGGCATAAACTGTAGTACCACACTTGTAACTACAACTGGAATCATTGCTACTATCCACATTATTTTTTTCATCTCTTTTTTCCTCCAAACTGATTAACCCATATAATTAATTCATCAAAAACTGTAGTATTGATTTCATAATAAACAAAGTTTTTTTCTTTATATTCAGATACCAAGTCAGCACTCTTTAATAGTTTCAAATGATAAGAAAGTGCCGCTGGTGTAATTTGCAATTCTTCCGCAATCTCTCCGGCATTTAATCGTCCATTCTTTAGCATCGTAAGAATATTTCTTCTTTGACTGTCTGCTAACACTTTAAAAATATTTGTCTCTCCCATATCTCTTACCTATTTAAAATTTTCTTTAAATAGATATTAACACACCTTTCTTTAATTCACAAGAGGTATTTAAAAATATTTTTAAATAGAAAAAACACGCTGAAAAACCAACGTGTCCATTCTATTGATATTAAAAAAACAACTAACCAGCAGTGAAATTCAAATTTTTCTAACCGTTCGCCATATTGGAATTTAACTATTTCAATATCTAATTGGCACAATCATCCAAATATCGATTGACCATATACATTTTATAATCATCAAGCGTAAAAACCTTTGTTGAAGTTGTGTCACCATATCGCTTCACCAACTCACTATAAGAACAATTTCTTATCATATTCAACGCATAGGTGTCCCCTTCAACGATTTTTCGAACTAATTCTTTTGCATCATCTTTTAAAATGTTACCGATTATCCATGGTTTGGTCATATGGGTGTAATTAAAATACACATCTAAATCATTAGATATATTCAAAACAATATCTTCGGATGTTTCAAATATAATCTTTTCATGACTCTCCAATAATAACTTTACACATTCCTTTTCTTCCAAAATGTTGTCATATTCCCAATAATATGGTATCAGTTGTTTTGGAATATTCTCTTTTTGAATTCTTATTGGATATTGTTTAACATTTTCACCATCACAACTCCCCGCATGAACAAAAAACTTAAACTCCTCTCCAAAAGAAGCACATCTTTCATATAAATTTTGTTTGTCGATAACATCTAACAACTTCACTATTTCGTTTTTATTATCTTCAAAAATAAATGCTTGCCATCTTGGCGCAATACCATTAGATATTAATATATCTGTTGCTAACAGCAATTCATTATATGCATTTTTTCTTCCAATGTAAAAATCTGTCATCGTTTCTAAACCGAAGAATGTTAATTGTACCTTTTTAACACCTACTTCTTTCAAAAACTTAACATACTCTTCATCACGAACCAAACGATAAAAACTAGCCAATTCAAAACGCATTGGTCTACCTTGAATAGAAATTTCATTGTCTTTCATCCAGCGCTGTCTATAATCATCGCAATAATCAGGTTCTCTTAACCAACTATAATATGTTATATTTTCAAAATAAGGCTTGAAATACTCTATCAAAAATTCATCTGTCTTGTCAGCCATTTTACAATTTGGCATATGCCCTAACCAGCAATGCTTACAGCGATTTGGGCATCCATACATATCTACAACTAATGATAATTTTTTCATTATGTACCTCTAATTTCTTATCTATCCATTCAACAAATTCTAATAATCACCTGTGTTCGACCTTCCCAAGATTAAACACAGGCATTAAAAAAATAATAATTAATTATGCTTGATGCTCCAGTATCCACTTAAGCATATCTTCATATTCCAAACTTCCATCTGCTACTGCGAGAACCATTTCATACAATTCTTTTTGTGTATATCGTAATTCGATTCCGTTTAAGGCAAAGAACACAAGCATCACATGTGTTCCTATTCGCTTGTTTCCATCCAACATACAATGATTCTTTATTAAACCATAGCCCAGACGTGTACCTTTTGCTTGAATCGTTGGATATAGCTCTTCTTCGCCAAATACCTGAAACGGAGTCTCTATAGCAGACTCCAACAAATTGACGTCTCTTACACCAACAGTTCCGCCAGTCTATTCAATAAGCTGCGAATGAAGCATCAAAATCTGCTCTTTGCTCAATCTTTTCATTTAGCAAGCACTTCATAAGCCTCTTTATTCTGTGCAAGTAATCTTTTTGAAATTTCAAGCACATCTTCATCCTTAGCTACAGCACTGTCAT
>JAFSCH010000133.1 GCA_017436865.1 Lachnospiraceae bacterium | reverse complement strand
TATTATTATATAATCACTTCCTTAATAAAAAAATTATTTGGAAAGGAAATGTACTATGGATATTAAAATATTTACAGAGTTAGTAAAAGAAGAACTGGAAAAGATAACGGAGTGTCATTTAGAAATTAAGTGTACAGTAAAGAATAACGGTGTGGTTTTAACCGGCATTGAGTTTAAGGATTCTGACATCAATATTGCCCCTATTGTTTACATGGAAGGATACTACAAAGCATTTCAGAACGGCAGTAGCATGAGTGAACTTATACATAGATTGTATGAGGAATACAAGAGTTACAGAGTAACAGAGTCAATCAATCTGCATTACTTAATTGATTTTGAAAACATAAAAGATAGAATCACATACATTCTTGTAAATCATGATATGAATAAGAACATGTTAGAGGAATATCCACATACAGATTTCTTGGATTTAGCTAAGCTATATGTAATCAATATCAGTGACTTAAAAGAGGGTACAGCTACAATCAAAATCAGTCATGCATTATTATGTTTATGGGATAAGAATATAGAAGAAATTGATTTACTTGCAACAGAGAATACAGAAAGATTATTTCCTGTACAGTCAGATAGATTAGATATGATAGTAAAAGCAATGATGTTGCATGGATTAGGAGAAGATAACATATCAGAGGATATGCAATCATGGTTATTGAGTGCAGATGACAGTATGTTGTATGTAGTGACAAATCAATTAATGATAAATGGTGCAGGTGTTATGTGTTATCAAAACGTATTAAAAAATCTAGCTGATAGATTAAATAGTGATTTGTATATTTTACCTTGTTCATTACATCAAATCTTAGTGATTACTACTGAAGGAATAAGTAAGTATGTACTTCAAGATATGGTGTTTACTGTAAACAGAGGCAAGGACATATCAAGGGAATTGATTCTATCAGATAATATTTATCTGTACAGTAGAGAAAAGGATTGCATAGAGATAGCATAAAAACAGTAATTGCAAAATTGCGAAAAATATATATGGTAGGTACATTCATTATAAAAGAGTGCAGATAGAGTTTATTATTATTTGCATTCTTTTTTACTACTACATTTTTTGACAGTGCAGGTACAAGGGAAATGACGTGTAGATATATAAATGTATATTTATATATTTTAAAAACAAAGGAGAAATGCAGTTATGTTAAAAGATATGCAAGCAATGTTAGAAGAAGCATACAAGGTTTTAAATAGGGTTTACTTCAATAATGAGTTGCCGACAATAGTAATTTCAATTATGAGCTCACCTCGAAGCAAAGGACATTTTACAGTAGGAAAAGTATGGCGAGCAGAAGAAAACCATTACAATGAAATCAATATCAGTGCAGAGTATTTGAAAAGACCTATTGAAGAGGTGTGCGCAACGCTTATGCATGAAATGGTTCACTACTATAATCATATCAATGGGGTGGCTGACGTGAGTCATAGTGGTAGATATCATAATAAAAATTTCTTGCGTGAAGCAAGTAAGAGGGGGCTTATTATCAGTTATCAACAGTACATAGGATATAGTGTTACAAAACCTTCAAAAGAGTTTACAGAGGTACTAAAAGCAAATAACATAGAAAAACCAATTGACATGAATAGAGATGGAGAAAACTATACTATTGGAACAGGCATAGATAATACAGGGGGTACAGATAACAATATAGAGTTACCTAAGAAACCTAAATGTTCTACTCGTAAGTATCAATGCATGTGCTGTGGCAATAGTTTTCGTGCAACTAAAGATATAAACGTCTTATGCCTCGATTGCGATATGCAGTATGTAAAGGTTACAAAGTAGTTGTAAATAGTGGGTTTGATAGGGTTTATGAAGTGATTCAGAATATGGTTGTAGGTGTTCAGAATGGTCCAGATTGATTGAAATTATGGTAGGTGGGGAATTGGTAGGGTAGGATGGGAAAATTGAAATACAGAACAAAATCAAAGGTGTTTGAGTTGTCGAAAAGGTGGTATGTGGCTAATTATGACATGGGTTTATAACTTCTACAAATGCCCTAAAATCAAGGCTTTATGTGGTATGCATTTTCTAGCAGTTTCACGTCTTGTGATGTCAATTGTATCTGCGTTAAATTATAGATGTGTTAAAGATAATATAAATTTTTACAGTAAGAAAAACGGAGGTACATGATTATGTGTAGATTAACAGTGATTAACAAATTATACTTAGGAAACAGAGAGCTTGGCTACGAATTGTATAATGACAAAGAAGTAGTAGAAATGACAGCAATTCAGTTAAAAAATGCAATCAAGGCAGGCAAGGACGTTAGAGGAGTAGTGATTGATAAAGCTACTAATGAATTGGTACTTGATAAGGATGGATTCTACAGTGTAAATATGATGAAGCATTCTCATATCAATAGTTACGAGCCATTGATTGAGACAGACGACTGTAAGGTAAATGTATTTTACATTGTTATGGATAAGTGTACAGAGAATGACAAGCCTGTTTATGATTTGTTATCATCAAGATTTGAAAGAGTGACAGTCGGTGAGGATAAGTTAATTACTTATTTAGAATTAGGACTTGTAAGTGCAGGTGCAAAGCTTGAAAATGGTAAGGTGTTACTTCCTGTAAAGGAAAGTAAGGCAGAGCCGGAGAAAAAGGAACAGTCTGTTAAGGAAGAGCCTACAGTAGTTCCTAAGGTAGAAGCTCCTGTAGTAGAAAAGGTAAACAGTAAGAATAAGAAATAATGCTTACATAATAGGCAGAGCTATCATATAAAAAGATAGTTCTGCCTATTTTCATAAACTATTAGTATATAGTGATAGTGGAATAACATTCTTTCTTCATAATATCTTTCTATCAAAAAAGAAAAACGTTTTATAATGCGTTCAATATAGTATAGGGTAGTTATATTTTATATATAAAGTTTAATTGCGAAATTGTATATTTTCTAATTTATATTATACAGAAATCTGAGATATATAAGAGATAACTGAAAGTGTATAAAAAGGTGTAGTCTAAAAAACAACAATATTAAAAGGAGGAAACGTATTATGGGAGAAAGAATCTATTACATAAGAGTTTCAAGCAAAGAACAAAATTTAGAAAGACAAAGAAGGGCAATGGAAGAACTTAGTAAAAAAGAAGGATTTGAGTTTAAAGAGGAACATAAATTTGAAGAAAAGATATCAGGTAAAAACATGGATAGACCTGAACTTTTGAGAATGCTAGACTATGTGCGAGAGGGTGATACTGTTTACATTTCAGATTTTTCAAGGCTCAGTAGGTCTTTAGAAGATTTATTAAACATACTGAATCAAATGGACAGTAAAGGCGTTGGCGTAGTGTCTCTGAAAGAATCGTTCGACATATCTACTCCGCAAGGAAAGCTCATGCTGACAATGCTAGGGGCTATAAATGAGTTCGAACGTGAAATTATTAGAGAGCGACAGTTAGAGGGAATCAAAATAGCTAAGGAAAAAGGTTTATACAAAGGACGAGCACCTAAAGATTTAGATGGACTTGAAGAAATAGTAAGTTTATATGCTGAGAAGAAAATAACAGTTTCAGAAGCGGCTAGACGGTTAGGAATTACAAGAGCTACATTCTATAGTAGATTAAAAAAATTAGGATATAGAATAGAGCAAGAAAAGAAAATCATTGCGCCAGAGTCAGAGTAGAATACCTTATAAGCAGAGTTATCGTATAACATGATAATTCTGCTTATTTAAGTAACAGGTGTGTATTATTATGTA
>JAFSCH010000042.1 GCA_017436865.1 Lachnospiraceae bacterium | reverse complement strand
TGGTCGGCTGCGATACAAGCATCGAGAATTTCCTGAATATCTCCATTCATAACCTTATCTAACTTGTAGATAGTTAAGTTAATTCTATGATCTGTTACACGTCCCTGTGGGAAGTTGTAAGTTCTAATCTTTTCAGAACGGTCACCAGTACCAATCTGGCTACGACGAAGCTCAGCTTCGGCGTCATGACGCTGCTGCTGTTCGATATCATACAACTTCGCTTTTAATAAAGCAAATGCCTTTGCCTTATTCTGGAGCTGAGACTTTTCTGTCTGGCTGTATACTACGATACCTGTTGGATAGTGTGTTAAACGTACCGCAGAGTCGGTTGTGTTGACACACTGTCCACCGTTACCGGAAGCACGCATTACGTCAATACGGATATCCTTATCTTCGATTACGATGTCGATATCTTCATCTACCTCTGGCATTACGGCAACACTTATGGTAGATGTATGGATACGTCCACCTGACTCTGTTTCTGGAACTCGCTGTACACGATGTACACCGGATTCATACTTCATAACAGAATATGCACCCTGTCCGGAAATCATAAAGGTCACACTCTTCATACCACCGATACCGATTTCTTCGTATTCCATGGTTTCAACCTTCCAGCGTCTGCCTTCTGCGTAATGTACATACATACGATATACTTCTGCTGCGAACAATGCAGCCTCATCTCCACCAGCACCTGCACGTATTTCTACGATAACATTCTTATCATCGTTAGGGTCCTTTGGTAAGAGAAGAATTTTAAGCTCTGTTTCCAGCTCTTCAATACGCTTCTTCGCATCGTTAAGCTCTTCTTTGAGCATTTCACGCATATCATCATCACTTTCAGATTCTAATAAAGAAAGTGAGTCTTCTACTGTTTCCTTACATCCCCTGTATTCCTTATATGCCTCTACTAATGGTGTTAAGTCACTCTGTTCCTTCATCAGGGAGCGAAATCTTGCCTGATTATCGGCAACTGTCGGCTCATTTAACTCATTCATAATTTCTTCATAACGAGCAACTAATGCTTCTAACTTATCAAACATCTCTATTCCTCCGTTCTCTTTCTATCTGCCTTCTCAGCAGTCACATTCTATTCACTGCATAGCATCATGCTATCGTAATTATTCAGCACCTTGATAATTACATGCCATCTTCCATTTTGTTTTCTTATAACATTTGTCCTAGGACAACACGATCTAGTCCTGCATAATCCTTTACAACTTCTACCTCTTTGAAACCTTGTTCTGTCATAAGCTTACTTACTGCTTCTCCTTGATTATATCCAATTTCAAACAGCAACCATCCACCTTTCCCTAAAAATCCAGGTGCTTTTTCCACAATTTTACGGTAGAAAAAAAGTCCGTCTTCCATACCATCAAGTGCTTGCATTGGCTCATGCTCACGTACTTCCGGCATAAGTGTTTCAATTACAGCGGTCTCTATATACGGTGGATTTGATACGATCATATCGAATTTCTTTTCAGGAACTGGTTCAAACAAATCTCCTTGAACAAACTCTGCCTTAAGCCCCAAACGCTGTGCATTTTCTCGTGCAACCTTTAGAGCTTCCTCTGAAATATCGACTCCCATTCCCTCACATTCATTGCTATACTTTAAAAGGCTTAGCAGAATGCATCCGGAACCGGTGCACATATCAAGAATACGCATTCCATCATACATATGACGCATTCCTTCTTCCACAAGTATCTCCGTGTCCTGTCTTGGAATCAGTGTATGCTGATTTACTCGAAAAGTCAGTCCCATAAATTCCTGTTCACCAGTAATATGTTGTAATGGAATTCTGGTCGCACGCTTCTCTATACACATACGATAAAACTGCTCCTCCATCTCATTCCGTTCACTATCTCCATGAACTAACAAGGTATTTCTATCTGTATGACAAATATATTCCAGCAAAAGTCGTGCATCGAGTTTTGCTTCATCAATGCCAGCTTCTACGAGCTTCTCAACGCCATATTCATACAACTGTCTGTATGTCATAGCCTACATCCTTTCCGCCAGTGATTACTGCTCATCCTCTAACCAAGAATCATCTACATCGTAACCAAAGGTTTCTTTTAAATATGCTTTCCAATCAAAAACAGCCTCTACCGAAGCAATCGCAACCTCTATCATATCATCATCCGGCTCTTTTGTTGTGAGCTTCTGCATCATTAAGCCCGGTTTTGAAAGAAGATTCACAATAGCATTATCACTTCTTCCTGCCAATCGAATCAACTCATAGGAAATTCCTGCAATTACCGGAATCAGCGCTAAACGAATTACCAGCTTTAACGCCAGGTTGTCGACTCTGATAAAGAAAAAAACAACTACACTAACCAACACAACAAATAGTAAAAAGCTAGTTCCACAACGCTTATGTAATCTGGAACATCTCTTCACATCTTTTACTGTCAGAGGTCTTCCTCTTTCAATACAATTAATACATTTATGCTCTGCTCCATGATACATGTATAATCGTTTAATGTCTTTCATTAGGGTAATCGCGACAATGTAGCAAACAAAAATCGCTATTCTGACTACACCTTCAACAATTGCAATCACGCTTGCGTTTCTTATATACTGACCAAGAAAATCAGAAATAAAAAATGGCAATAACATAAACAGCGAAACAGCAATAATAACTGATAATACTACTGTAAATCCCATCATAATATCATCTGCTTTATTTCCTAATATCTTAGACAATCTCTGCTCTGTCTTACTTGGTTGCTCATCCTCTTCTTCAAAAAACGAAGCAGAATGCATTGTTACTCTCATTCCAAGCACCAAAGAATCTATAAATGAAAATACACCACGGATAAACGGAAGCTTAGCAAGCTTATTCTCTCCAGCGATGCCCTTGTATTCTTCAACATCAACATCTATTTCTCCGTTTGGCTTTCTTATTGCTACAGCATACTTGTCCTTGTTTTTCATCATCACACCTTCAAGAACTGCCTGACCGCCAATACCGGAGTATCTGGTTTGTTTCTTCTTTGACATGGTCTTTCTCCCCTATAAAAAAGTGATTGCCCAGCGGCAATCACTCAAAGAATTTACTTCGTAAATTCTTTATTAACTACCACTATGTTACAGCAATTTCCTATTACATAAAAAAGTGATTGCCCAGCAGCAATCACTCAAAGAATTTGCTCCGCAAATTCTTTATTAACTACCACTATGTTACAGCAATTTTCTAATATTTAAAAAATAGGTTGAGATAAAAATTTACCTCAACCCTCTTTTACGTTACTTATTTGCTTTCTACGCCGTACTTCTTGTTAAACTTATCAATACGTCCACGAGCTGCTGCAGTCTTCTGCTGGCCTGTGTAGAATGAATGGCACTTAGAACAAACTTCAACGTGGATTTCAGGCTTTGTAGATCCTGTTACGAATGTGTTACCGCAGTTGCAAGTAACTGTTGCCTGTTGATAATTTGGATGGATTCCTTCTCTCATGATTTTCACCTCTCTATAATTAAATCAGAATAATTTTAATTAGTTTTTACATAAACAGCTTCCTTAGTATATCATAGCAGTTTATGATATGCAAGCATTTTTTGTCAAAATAACACTTAAATAAACTTCATTTTTTTCACTGTCTGAACAAATTCTGCATTATCTTTTGTCTTTGCAAAGATATCTAGAATCTTGTCCACCGCTTCTTCAGCCTTTAATCCATTTAATGCTCTTCGCATAATATTGATTGCTTCTAACTCCTCCCCTGTAAGAAGTAAGTCTTCTCTTCTGGTTCCGGACTTTGGAATATCAATTGCTGGAAAGATTCTCTTTTCAGAAAGCTTTCTATCAAGAACCATTTCCATATTACCAGTTCCCTTGAATTCCTCGTATACTACGTCATCCATCTTGGAGCCGGTTTCCACAAGTGCTGTAGCAAGGATGGTAAGGCTTCCGCCCTCTCTCATATTTCTTGCCGCACCGAAAAATCTCTTTGGCATATGTAATGCCGCTGGATCAAGACCACCGGAAAGTGTTCTTCCACTTGGTGGAACAGTGAGGTTATATGCTCGTGTCAATCTTGTAATACTATCCAATAGAATACACACATCCTTCTTATGCTCTACAAGTCTCTTGGCACGCTCAATTACCATTTCCGATACTCTCTTATGATGCTCTGGTAACTCGTCAAATGTGGAATATATTACCTCAACATTTGGTCCTTCAATAGCTTCCTTTATGTCTGTCACTTCCTCTGGTCTTTCATCAATCAACAGGATAATCAAATGCATGTTAGGCGAATTCTTTTTAATTGACTTTGCAACCTCTTTTAAAAGTGTTGTCTTACCTGCCTTTGGAGATGATACAATCATCCCCCTTTGTCCTTTACCTACAGGACTCATCAAATCCATCACACGCATGGCAACACTTGCACCTGGAGTCTCTAAACGAATTCTTTCATTTGGGAATATCGGTGTCATATCCTCAAAATTCGCTCTCCTGCTAGCAATCTCAGGTGGTAAACCGTTTACCTTTTTTACATATAATAAAGCACTGAATTTCTCATTCTGTGTCTTAATTCTCGTATTTCCTTCTACAATGTCACCTGTTTTTAAGTTAAAACGACGAATCTGACTTGGTGCAACATACACGTCATTTTCACCCGGAAGAAAATTCTCACAACGAATGAATCCAAATCCATCCGGCATTACTTCTAAGATACCATTGGCAGCAATACCACTATCTAACTCTGTTGGGAATTTTTCTTCCTGTTTTTCTTCCTTTGCCTCTCCCGGACTGCGAAATACAGGCTTTGGTTCCACATCCTTACCTGCTGCTTTATCCTTCTCATCCTCTGCAAGCATTAATTCAACAAGCTCTGCCTTTTTCAATCCGGTAGTGCCCTTGATTCCTCTAGATTTTGCAATTGCACGTAAGTCTGCAAGCGCAAGAGATTCATACTTTTCTCTCATCCTTTTCCTCCATCTATTCTAAATAATAAAAAATTATTTCTGACTACCTATTCAAAAACGTAACTTTTTTGTATCTTCATCGTTACATTCTTTCTAATATATTCTTTGGGGATATTCGCAAATATAGAACATCAATTATACCTGCTCTGCTTTTGAATCTTTTAGATATGTAGTAGTTCTTGTATTATAACCCATTTTTTTGAAAATAGGAAGAAGAATTTATTGCGAACACATTTTAAATGTTTTAAACTGTATTAGAATGTAAAAAGAATGGAGATATTACTATGACAATACTGGAACAAGCACTTGCTCTCCATGAGGAATGGAACGGCAAATTGGAAACAATATCAAAAACACCCATAAAATCAAGAGAAGCACTCTCTCTCGCCTATACTCCGGGCGTTGCAGAGCCTTGCAAGGTGATTGCAGAGGATAAGGAAGCTGCTTATAAATATACGATGAAAGCCAACACGGTAGCCGTTATCTCTGACGGTAGTGCTGTACTTGGTCTTGGAAACATTGGACCACACGCTGCAATGCCTGTTATGGAAGGAAAAGCCGTACTTTTCAAAGAATTCGGCGGGGTAAATGCAGTTCCTATTTGTCTTGATACACAGGACACAGAGGAAATCATCAAAGCCGTTACCTGGCTTGCTCCGGCTTACGGCGGAATCAACCTCGAAGATATCAGCGCTCCACGCTGCTTTGAAATAGAAGAAAGACTAAAAGCTACTCTTGACATCCCTGTTTTCCATGATGACCAGCATGGTACTGCTATTGTTGTACTGGCAGGTATCATCAATGCCTTAAAGGTTGTAAACAAGAAAAAGGAAGACTGCAAGGTCGTTATAAATGGTGCCGGAAGTGCTGGTGTTGCCATTACGAAACTTCTTTTAACCTATGGCTTCACCAATGTTATTATGTGTGACAAAGTTGGTATCATTGATGAATCTACACAGGGACTTAACTGGATGCAGGAAAAAATGGCGAAGATAACAAATCCAAATCACGAAACCGGATCACTTGCAGATGCCATGAAAAATGCAGATATTTTTGTCGGCGTATCTGCTCCAAATATTGTTACTTCTGAAATGGTTGCTTCCATGGCTAAGGATTCCATTCTCTTTGCTATGGCTAATCCAACTCCTGAAATTATGCCGGATATTGCTAAGGCTGCCGGTGCAAAGGTAGTCGGAACAGGAAGAAGTGACTTCCCAAATCAGGTTAACAATGTGATAGCATTTCCTGGTATCTTTAAAGGAGCCTTAGAAGGACGTGCAACTCAGATTACAGAAGAAATGAAACTTGCAGCTGCAAATGCGATTGCAAATCTTGTTCCGGAAAATGAACGAAACGAAGATAACATCATGCCTGAGGCTTTTAATCCAAAGGTTGCAGATGTTGTTGCTGAAGCAGTAAAATCTCATATTGAGCGATAAAATATGAATAATAAACCTACTAAATGGGGGGACAAACCATATCACTCCCTTAATTACTATTTAAAAAATATCTATGGTGAAAAAATATATAAGATAGCACTTGATGCCGGTATGACATGTCCAAACCGTGACGGAAAGTTGGATACAAGAGGCTGTATCTTTTGCAGTGCCGGAGGAAGTGGCGATTTTGCAAGCCATGGTACGTCTATTCGTGAACAGCTTGAAAATGGCAAGAAGCTATTTCATGACAAAAAAATAGGTTCTCACTTTATTGCTTATTTTCAGTCCTTTACGAATACTTACGCAGAACCGGAACGTTTAAAATACCTCTTTGAAGAAGCACTAGCCGAACCTGAGGTCATTGGTATCTCAATTGCAACCAGACCTGACTGTCTGGAACCGGCTATTATAGAACTATTAAGTTGTTTAAAAAAACAATTTCCTGATAAATTCATCTGGATAGAATTGGGATTACAGACAATACATGAACAAACCGCTCTTTATATTCGACGCGGCTATCCACTTGCTGTTTTTGAAGATGCACTTGCGCACTTACACGCTGCTGAGCTGCCTGTCATTGTTCACGTAATTTTAGGACTTCCCGGCGAAACGAAAGATATGATGCTTGCTACCTGCCGTTACCTCAGTGATAAAAAGATTTTTGGCATTAAACTTCAATTGCTCCATGTTTTGAAGAATACAGACCTTGCAACTGACTTTTTTAAGAAAAGTTTTGAAATTCTTGCGTTTGAGGAGTATATTGATATTATCATCTCTTGTCTTGAGCTATTACCACCTGATGTCGTAATACACCGTGTAACAGGCGATGGTCCAAAGGAGCTTTTAATAGAGCCAACGTGGAGTCTCAACAAGCGAAATGTTCTCAATACACTTCATAAAGAACTTCGAATAAGGGAAACGTTTCAAGGAAGGCTATCTACTCCTAATAATATAAACTTATAACTATGCCGACTGGCTGATTGCATGAAAAGGAAGTGAATCGCAGATGACACAAGATCCATCTACTCTATATAAATTGATTGTTCTTTATATGTTAAATAAGGTAAAGTTCAAACTGACCTACGCACAAATCAGTGAATTTATTCTGGAAAAAGAATATACAAATTTTCTTACTTTGCAGGAAGTTATCTCTGATTTGCAGGATACCGAACTTATCAAACCGGATACTTTAATGAACCGCACCTATTTCTCCATTACTGACGAAGGGCGCGATACTCTTTCTTATTTTGGAAATCGTATTGGTGATGCCATTCGCCATGATATTGATGCTTATTTGGATGAAAAGCATCTGGAATTACAAAGCGAAGCTTCGATTACTGCTGATTATTACAAATCCACCTCCGGGGAATATGAGGCTCAGCTCATTGCCCGTGAAAAGGATGTAGAACTGGTAAACATCAAGCTCTCTGTCCCTACCGCAGAAATGGCTGTTTCCATCTGCGACAGCTGGCAGAAAAAAAATCAAAAAATTTATCAGTATTTAATGTCCGAACTTTTTTAAAAATATGGACTGCCTTTACAGGCAGTCCTATTTTTATCCTTCGCTATTTCTTGCTTCTGTTTTTATCCGCTTCATATGCTCTCTGATTTTTGCTTCATATCCATTCCATGATGGCTCATAAAAGGTCTTTCCTTTTAATTCATATGGCAAATACTGCTGCTCTACATAGTGATTTGGATAATCATGTGCATATTTATATCCTGTTCCGTGTCCCAATTTTGCTGCTCCTTTATAATGTGCATCCTGTAAATGTGTCGGTACTGGTAAGTTTCCACTTCTTCTTACTTCTTCATTTGCTGCAAATATTGCATTGCATGCCGAATTACTCTTTGGCGCACATGCTACATAAGTTGCTGCCTGTGACAAGATAATCTGCGCCTCTGGCATACCAATACGCTCAACCGCCTGTGAAGCACTTACCGCAACCACTAACGCATTCGGATCTGCATTTCCCACATCCTCTGCTGCACAGATCATGATTCGTCGGGCAATAAATGCAACCTCTTCACCTGCATATAACATTTTTGCAAGATAATATACAGCCGCATCCGGATCAGAACCTCGCATACTCTTAATAAATGCAGAAATGGTATCATAATGATTGTCTCCGTTTTTATCGTAAAGTACCCTACGCTTCTGAATACACTCCTGCGCTACCTCCACTGTGATATGTATCTTACCATCCTCACTACGGTCAGTTGTCATGACACCAAGCTCAATGGCATTCAAGGCATGTCTGGCATCTCCACCGGATAAATCCGCAAGAAACTCTAAGGCATCTTCATCAATCTCTGCATCAAAAGACCCCATGCCTTTTTCCTTATCATAAACAGCACGCTTTAATAGCGTCTTAATATCTTCCTTTTCAATTGGCTTTAGCTCAAAAATGATAGAACGTGAAATCAACGCCCCATTCACCTCAAAATAAGGATTCTCCGTCGTTGCACCAATTAATATAATCGTTCCATCTTCCACAAATGGTAGCAGATAATCCTGCTGGCTTTTATTAAATCGGTGAATCTCATCAATAAACAATATCGTACGCTTTCCATACATGGCGAGCGTATCCTTTGCTTTATTTACGACCTCTTCCATATCCTTTTTTCCAGCTATGGTTGCATTAATCTGCGTAAATTCTGCACTGGTTGTATTAGCAATTACCTTGGCAAGTGTGGTCTTACCAGTTCCCGGAGGACCGTAAAAAATAATCGAACTTATCTTATCTGCTTTAATCGCACGGTATAACAACTTGTCCTTTCCTATAATGTGTGACTGGCCAACAACTTCCTCTAAGGTGGTTGGACGCAACCTTGCTGCTAGGGGTGACTCCTTTTCCAAGGTCTTGCTTTTCATATATTCAAATAAATCCATAATGTCCCTCTATGTATTTTATAATTAGTTGGTAATTATTCAGTACCTTCATAATTACCATTCGCAAATCATATTCTTACGGTCTCAGCAGCAAGTACTTCGACCTGTACGGAATAGTCACATCTATTTTACAAAAAAAATGGCTATCACACAACAATGCAATAGCCAAAATTTCAAACAACCATTTAAATTAATCTTCTTCAATATGCTCGCGCCCTTGGTCGATGATTGTTTTTACATGACCATCTGCTAAAGAATAGAAAATAGATTTTCCTTCTCTCCTACTCTTTACCAGCTTACTTTGCTTTAGGATTCTTAGCTGATGTGAAACTGCGGATTGTGTCATATTTAAGGTTGCTGCCAAATCACAAACACATACCTCAGCCTCCAATAGCACAAATAAGATTCGTATTCTAGTAGAATCTCCAAATACCTTGAATAGTTCTGCCAAATCGTACAATTCTTCTTCATCGGGCATCTTTTCATTCACTCTTTGAATCAATTCTTCGTGAACCTCTACCGTCTCACAACGCATATCTTCTGTATTATGATGGCAGTAATGCTTTTTTTCCTTTTCCATGCTTCTATACCTTTCTTTTCGTATGCCTTTTTCGAGATTAGCCAAGTTACACGTTTTTTACATTAAGCGCCCGAATCGCATTCAGCACCGCAAGCACCATAACGCCCACATCTGCAAAAATAGCTACCCACATATTGGCAATGCCAACTGCCCCAAGCGCAAGACAGAGCACCTTAATACCAATCGCAAAGTAAATGTTCTGATACACAATACGAATGCACTTTCTCGAAATCTTAATTGCCTTTGCAATCTTTAATGGGTCATCATCCATCAGAACGATATCTGCTGCCTCAATTGCAGCATCCGAACCAAGCGCACCCATGGCAATTCCTATATCTGCTCTAGATAACACTGGTGCATCGTTGATGCCGTCTCCCACAAAGGCTAACTTCTCTTTTTCCCCTTTGTGTTGTAACAGCTCCTCTACCTTAGAAACTTTATCCGCCGGAAGTAGCTCACTGTATACTTCATCTATACCAAGTTCTCTAGCAACCTCTTTTGCTGTTTCTGCTCTGTCTCCAGTGAGCATAACCGTTTTCTTGATACCTGCTTTTTTCAATACTTTGATTGCTTCCTTTGCCGTTGGTTTTAACTTATCTGCTATCAGGATATATCCCACATAACTGCCATTCACTGCCATATGAACAACCGTTCCTGACTCATAAACTTCCTTCGACTTGATTCCAAGCTTATACATCAGCTTTTCATTTCCGGCAGCAACAGCTATTCCATCTACCAACGCAGTTACACCATTTCCACTGATTTCTTCAACGCTTGTTACTCGGCTGAGATCACATTTCTTACCATACGCCTTTTGCAGACTCTTACTAATCGGATGCGTTGAATAGCTCTCGACCAGTGCTGCATATTCGATTAGTTTTGTTTCCTCCATCTGCTCTGAAACAATTTTACTCACCTCAAATACACCCTGTGTCAGAGTTCCTGTCTTATCAAATACTACATATTTCGTCTGTGCAAAGGTTTCCAAATAGTTTGACCCCTTTACTAATACACCTGCGTTGCTTGCTCCGCCAATTCCTGCAAAAAAGCTTAACGGTATACTAATTACCAATGCACAAGGACAACTGATTACCAAAAAGGTAAGCGCACGCAATACCCATATGCCCCATTCCGGCCCTGCACTCATCACTAGCATACGGAAAACTGGCGGCAATAGTGCAAGTGCTACCGCACCATAGCAAACCGCCGGAGTATAGTACTTGGCAAACTTAGAGATAAAATTCTCTGATTTTGACTTTCTTGAGCTTGCATTCTCAACAAGCTCTAAAATCTTTGACACTGTTGATTCACCAAACTCTCTTATTGTACGAATCTTAAGTACTCCAGTCGTATTAATGCAACCACTGATAACCTCATCACCTGCTTTAGCCTCTCTCGGAAGGCTTTCTCCTGTAAGCGCACTCGTATTTAATGTAGTACTACCTTCAATAATCACACCATCAATCGGAATCTTTTCCCCCGGTTGAACAATAATGATACTTCCAATCTCTACCTCGTCAGGGTCTACCTGTTGCAATTTGCCGTTCTCATTCTCGATGTTCGCATAATCCGGACGAATATCCATCAGCTCACTAATATTTCTACGACTCTTTCCAACCGCATAGCTTTGAAACAACTCACCAATCTGATAAAACAGCATAACAGCTACGCCTTCCCTGCCGTTTTCCAAACCTTCTGCCATTTCTCCGTTCAGTACACGGTAAATTCCCAGTGCAATCGCTCCAACCGTTGCAATTGCCATCAAAAAATTCTCATCAAAAACCTGTTTATTCCGAATTCCCTTCCATGCCTTTATCAAGATATCATAACCAATAATTAAGTATGGAATCAAATATAAGATAAATGCAAAAGCCTCCTGTATTGGCAGCAGTTCAAGGATAACGACCAAGCTTGTCGCAAGGATAATCCTTCGCAGTACCTTTTTCTGCTTCTTATTCATATGCTGTCCTCCAAATCATGTCTATCTGTCTCACTAGCCTTTCCACGCTTTACAGATATATCTCACAGTCATCTTCTACCTTCTTACAATTTGCAAGCACTTCCTGCATAACTGCCTTCACGTCTGCTCCCTCTTCAAATTCTACTATCATCTTTAAGGTCATAAAATTAACCGTAGCATCCTTTACACCTGCTGTTTTCTTAGTTGCTTCTTCCATCTTGTTTGCACAATTTGCGCAGTCTACTTCAATCTTATATGTTTTCTTCATTGTCAATACCACCTTTTCTTTATTTCATATGAACAATTATTCATATGTTAATTTAAGTATAGCATATCTTTTATTCTTGTCAAGGTATATATATTCTGAACGTAAAAATAGTGCGTGCCAGCGCACGCACTTTGGCAAGAATTTCTTTCGAAATTCTTGTCTAACTACCACTACGTAACAGCAATTTCCTAATATTCAAAAAAACATGGATACTTCTTTCTTCCTGAAATATCCATGCTTATTGTTATATTATAATCGCCTTCACTTCATCCATCTGTTCTTTCTTGTTTGCTACATATTGATATGTCACTCCATTTGGTGCTTCTATATCAAGACAAGTCCTAGTAATTTTTGCCGTTCTAGTTCTTGTTGTTGCTGTGCCAAAAGATACTTTTGCAATATTTCTTCTTGGAATTGCTATAAACATATAAAGAGGAAAATGTCTTACACAAACAAAATTCTTGGTAATTCGTATATTCATATCCTTATACTCTGGATTTGCCAACTCTTCATTTAACAATTCCATATTTTTCACATAGCTTTCCCTATTGGTTCCATCACTAAAGCTCTTCATATTTTTCCCTATAAAGGAATATTCTAAATTATATAGTCCTCGTATATTTCGAATTGTCCAGAGCAAAAATGGCAGTACCATAATCACATCACCTATTGCATCTTCTATATAGAAATCATAACCTGTTTCCATAAAGAACATCAAATCCTTATATACATTATAGGAAAATCCCATCGTAACAAGCAATAAGCAAAATAATCCAACATACTTTGAACATCCGCGAAGTTTATATACTCTCCTATATTTGAATGGATTATCGAAATGGTGTGTTTTCTTTTTGTAGGTCTTATGAAACTCAATCAATAAAGCCTTGTCCTCTTCGCGAAAACTGTATTTTGTATTCTCAAAAAAGTAATAGCTTACCCCATTTACCTGAATATTCTCTTTTCCAAGCATCCCTGACACAATGTCCTTCAGTCTATTAGATTGATTTTCATTCTGAATACACAATTCCAATCCTTTCAACTGCTGATTCTCAAACATCGCCTTACCTTCAAATGGAATATTCGTATCTTTTTCTACAACAGAAAAGGTATAGCATGATGTATTTTGCTCTGTTGTATGCTGCTTTTCACAATTCTTAACATGCTTTATAAACCATTTTTCTTTTGTACCATAATCTAAATACCACTCATTCAATACACAACGAAATGTAGTCAGTAACATTTAAACGTTTCCTCCTATGTCCTATTCTATACTGCAAAATCCTGTTCTGGTCTAAGAGCATAATATTTTTGCTGTAAAAATGTTTCATAGTCTTTGTAATACAACCCACATACTTCATCATCATATGCAACCATGACCCACGGTAACTTTTCATTTATGTATGCAAGCATATTATCTGATTCCTGCTCATTTTTCATATTAATAATAATTGGCTTTTTCTTATTATTTATCGTATACAAATATACTGCGTAAGTAGTTGCTGTTTTTATTCCATTCGTTCTATGTGTTGTTCTCATCATATAAGCCCAAACAATATCCCTATTCAATATCGCACGGGCATGGCTGCTCTTATCCACATAATATGTAAAAATACGTCCTACTGTAACCCATCTTTTGAATTTTTCGCCACTTTCATAATCTGACTCTGCAACACTCTCTGAATAACCTGATGCAACAATATCTTTGTATGCCTTTTTAACATATCCTCCTCTTAGTGCAGAAACAAATAACCAAATACCTAAAACTGTACAAAGTACTCCTGCCCCGAAGAGTACATAAGCCATAAATGCACCATCTGTCAATGTTCCTACACTAATATAATATGGAATCGTAGCCTGCTCAAATTCTTCTTCTGTGAATCCGCTCTCAATAAAATATTCTTTAAAATATTGATAATCCTCTTCGCTCATCTTCTCAATTGCACCAGAGAGTTCAATAGGTTCACTCTCAATATAGTTGTATGTATTGTCCGTCATCTGATCCATCTCATCTTCATAAGATGCCGGCACCTTAATCGCCATATAACGATAATCCTCAGCATCATCATTTCCAGTCCAAATGATATAATAGAATGCTTCACTTATTTCTATATTTGTTTTTGTATTCTTAGAATATTCTTCCATAAACATTCCAAAATTTTCTTTTAATGTTATATCTACTATCTGATCATCAATTTCTTCCGGTAGTAATTCCTCAAAAACAGAACGTCCCTGCATAATTCTAAAACAGTTTTCTGTTGAAAAATAGAGAAACACTACTCCCATCAGAAATACCACAATAATACCAAACAATGCTGCTTGAAATGTTTTCTTTGTTAAATCTTTTCTCATTTATCTCTTCCTCCTCAACTCAATGCCGTCTAGTATATGAAAAAAAAGTACGTTTTTCAACTTATTTTGCTTAAATTCTTCTTTTTTTTGCTTAAACTAAAATAAAATAAAATCAGTGCACATCTTGAGGTATCGGAATAATAATCTTAAGTATATATTGCGTTTCTTCTTCATGAACCGAAATCTGTCCGGCATATTTTTCTACCGCTTTTTTGATATTTTTCTTACCAAATCCATGCATATATGAATCCTCTTTTGTATTTTTAACCAAATTTTTGCATCGATTGTTTTGTATCAATATTGACAGCATGTCGTGAAAACGATTTGCCTTTACGGTAATCATTCTCTCTTGCAGTGGTAGCAGCCTGCTTGCTTCTATTGCATTATCAATTGCATTGCCAAATATCGTACTAATATCTAGAGGATCTATGAACCCACCATCGTGAAACTGTAAAACAGCATAAAAATCTATATTCTCTTCTCTTGCAATCCGTGCTTTATCACAAATAATAATATTAAGAAATTCATTTCCTGTATTTTGAAACCTTTCATAATCTGCAATTTGTTCCTGTAAAGTATTTACCATTTGCCTTGCCTCTTCATTATTGCTTACCTTTCTCTCCAACAAGAGCAAATGGTTCTTAAAATCATGATAAACTGCTCGAATACACTCTTCTTCCTTAGCTTTTTCTTTATAAAAAGCATATTTTTGTTCTATCTCGAATTTTTCTTGTTTTAGAAGAATGTTATTTTTATAATATAAAAATAATATCAGTAAAAGACACCCTACCAACAATGCAAATCCCCAAACCGTAGAATCAACCCAATCTACCTTTCCTGTATAATATCCACTTCCTACAAATCCAGAAATCAAATACGTAATAATGCCATATAAAATAATGATCACCGAATTTCCAGCTGTAATATCATATTCAAATCTTGCAAATCCTTTTCGAAGAGCCACTATCCATATAATCGTTATCATTCCATTTATTGCGTATGCCTGCCATATCGATACTATATGTTCTTCCAAACAGATATTCGTATATCCCCATATTGCATCTACTATAAGAATACACGAATATCCCGATAATGAAATAAATATAGCATATAAAGAATAAGCCGCCGCAAGCGCATACCATGCTTCCTTAGTAATCATTTTCTGCATGCCCAAAAATAAAATCATCATTACAAAAAATTTTAAAGCACCAATATTCAGTCTCCAAGTTAAGACATAGACAATTATTATTATCACAAAATATGGAACCTTGCTCCATATAAAATGCTTCGGTTTTTTACAAAAAATATGATTACATTCATATAGCAATCCAATTTCTAATATTGTCACCAGCAAATCCAAGACTCTGTAACCTATCTCCACGTTCATAACATATCTCCCCAATAATCTGCCAGTCTTTCCATAAATTCTTTCCTTTTAGGCTGACTAATTGTAAGTCGCTCTCCGGTTAATAAAATGATATCCATTTTTTCAATCCTTTTCACATAAAACAGATTAACAAGAAAAGCTGAATGACAACGAACAAATCCATATTGCGATAATTCTTCTTCCAGTTCTTTCATTTTCTTATAACAAACTATCTCCTCTTCATCCGTATGCAATAAAAGCTTCCTTTGAAAAGTCTCAATATATTTTAGATTTCGTACCAAGACTTTACTGGTCCCCGTCTTATTTGTAATAACCAAAAACGGACTATCATTTTTTTGATATTTCTCCAGCCACTGACTCAATTCACTTTTTAATCGTACATATTTGATTGGTTTCAGAAGAAAATTGACTGCATGATATTGATACCCCTCTATTCCATATTTTGCATATGTTGATATAAAAATGATATCTACTTGCTCATCCATTTGACGGATATTTTCTGCTACGTGCAATCCATCTAACTCTTTCAGCTTTATATCCAAAAAAATTAAATCTATTGTTGTATCATACTTCTCCAGTAATTTCTCTCCATCAAAATAAACAGATATTTTTATCTCTATTTTTTTCTCTCTCGCATATTGATGAACCAACTCCTGTAGCTCTGCCACAAATCCAGGTTCATCATCACATATTGCAATATGTATCAACTAATTACCTCCTATGTAAGATCAATCATTTCCTTAATTGATGTAATTGGGTTAACAATTTAAATTATAATATCAAACACCTCTTGTACATCAGCAATGCTCATTATATATCTTTCCTCAAGTGGAATCCATTTCTTTATAAAGGCTTCCAAATATTCCTCTCCATCTCTTCTACGGATTCTTTCTATCTGTTCTACCTTTTCTACATCAGAAAAAATCTTGAGAGACATATATTCCCCCAATTCCGCATGACAACTATAAGCGCCTTCCACAATATAATACTTAGCCCCCTTAACTGTTACATAATCGTCTAATTCCATCTTACTGCAATCAAATCTCTGATAGAAAAAGTTATCTTCTGCCTTTAACTTTGGCAATACTTCCTCTGCCACTCTTTCATAATGTACATTACCTCCTGGTGTTGCTAATCTCTCTTCTGTCCGAAGCTCCATGGGTAAGAAGAAATCATCCATATGAACAATTCCTGCCTCCAATACCTTGGCAAGCATGAAAGCCATTGTCGTTTTTCCAGAGGCACAGCGTCCATCTATCGCAATCGTGTGTATCTTATCCTGTGGCAACTTTGCAAGCTCCTCTAAAATAGGAAGTAAACGGATATATCGGCTACATACAATGCGATACGCCGGCTTCTCTTGCTGCCGATAAATCTCGCTATGGTGTACTGGCCCTTGCTTTGCTGTTTCTTCCCACTCCTCCATAGAAAAGTCAAAAACACCTTCCTGAATCAATACTTCCACTTCTTGCAAACTTTTTGTAAAGAGTTCTTGCCCACCGTATAAATTGGCATAAGAAGCTGACTCAACAAACATGCGAAAAAGCCAGCTCAATGGCATATTTCTACGCTTCCATTCTCTCAAATTAATACGACATACCTTATCTTGAATCTGTTCATACAATTTTTCTGACACATCTGTCGTTTCTATTTTCTCAAATTCCTTTTGCAACCATCGAAAAGCAGCGTCTTTATCTGTTAATAAATGCTCTGCCCCAAATGCTGCCTGAAACAATAGCTTAACAATATCCTGCGGCTGCATAGATGGGTGCATTGCTAGCTGCTCGCACAAATAATCTTTCACTGTTTTCTGCATACTTTTCACGCTTCTTCCATAATTCGCTCAACTGCTTCTACAATATACTCGGACAACTTCTTGTTCTCAATTCCGATTACATTCGCATGACAACGGTTCATTGGAATTAGATACAATCTTGCATCACTTGACGATACTGCTTCCGCCATCTTAGGAGTAATCTCTCCAAGCATAGCATTTGCCATCACAATTCCAATAGGTCCTACTATCGCATCAACTTTCTTGCTATTAAACACAACCGCATTTTCTCCGGTTGCACCAAGCACAGTTCCACCTTTCATCATATTAGCTGTTGCCGTTGCATTTGTTCCCACTGCAACTATCTCTATTTGTGAACATTTATCATGAAGTACTTCTACTAAAGCCTTTCCTATTCCTCCACCCTGTCCATCCATGACCATTACTCGCATATTTTCTTCCCTCATAAAGTTTAATATTGCTCGTTTTTTTGTTCTTACAAAATCATAGCATGTACCAAAACATCCTTGCAACTCCTTGCTTGACAAATCCATTAAGTATTATATTATAATACTATAAGCTTCACGAAGAAGCTATCTGTCACTTAGCACTATACCAAGTAACAGATATTCCACTCAGAAGAATGGTTTTTACGTATTAAAACAATCCTATAATACTATAAAAATTTGCCACGAAGGCTGGAACTCTTTCGAAAAAGAGTCTGTTTTTCGTGGCTTTTATTGTTTACAAAAAGAAAGGACATCATATGCTAAAATATTCTATTCATCTAAGAAAAACTATAATCTCTGCTATCTGTATGGCTCTTTGTGTCATACTCCCACTTGCCTTTCACTTAATTCCTGACGGCGGCACTCTGTTCTCACCTATGCATCTTCCTGTCTTTATCTGTGGACTGGTATGTGGCTGGCAATATGGCTTACTATGTGGACTTTTTGGTCCTGTCCTTTCCAGCTTTATTACTGGCATGCCGGGCATTGGTTATCTTCCTACCATGATGTTAGAGCTAGCACTCTACGGACTAATAAGTGGACTACTAATACATCTGATTCATACAAGGAATAAAACAGCTGACATTTATATTTCCTTAGTTTCCGCGATGCTAATAGGTCGTATTATTACTGGAATCGCAAGAGCTTTTCTCTTTGCTCCGGGAAGTCTTTCGATTCAAATATGGGCAACAAACTATTTTGTTTCCTGCCTGCCAGGAATTATTGTGCAATTTATTTTACTTCCGATTTTATATCATGCATTGGAACGCGCCAAACTCTTACCTAGCCAAACAATCCCCACTTTGCAAGAGATTGTTTAACACAAAAAGGAGGTCTGACATCACCTCCTTTTTTTATTCTCTATAACATTTTACTCTTCCTCAAAAGCATCTTTTATCGCATTAAGAACTCTATTTCTGTCACTAAAATTCTGAGTTTTTAATACTTCTCCCCATTTTATAAGAAGCATTTCATAGCTGTCATTCTGAACATCTGCATCCCATACCTCTTTACCAAAATACCAGAAAAAGCTGTCCGCATCGTGATCTGTTCCTTTATAGGTCCATGTTGTCCAATTGATGTTCTTGTTCTGACACATTTCGATTCCATTCAGATTTTGGAATTCACCAACATATCCTGCAACACCATACTTTGTCATTGTGTCTGCCATAGCCTGCGTCTGTATCTCAAAATTCTCATCATTATCATATAAATGAGTCTGATACATCATGTTCTCCCATCCCATCGTTGCCGGATCAGGAAGATTCGATACTCGCCAGATTCCTTCTACTGTGATGACATGCCTATTATCTATTTGACGAATTGCCTTAATCATTTTGTCATATATCTGATTACTCATTTGCCACGACTCTGGCGTCCAAGGATTATAACTATGTTCACCCTCATATTCACTATTATTTTGTGGCTCATTCATAATGTCATATGCCGCAACCACCGGATTATCTTTATATCTAGCTGCTATTACCGTCCATAATAATTCCATCACATTTTGACAATTCACATCGGTATAAAGGTCATTCCTAGAAAGTGTTCCACAACAGTGATCCATACTCTGTCCTCCCGGACAACCGTGCATATCCAAAATGACATACATGCCATTTTTCCCTGCCTGCTCTATCACCCAATCAAGTCTTTGAAATCCAGGGTTCTCATCCATATTTTCCGTAATCCAAGTTCCCTGCTCATCCTTCATAAAATTGCGATACCAAAAAGGAACACGTATCACATTACAACCCATCTTGGCAATATTTTCGATATCCCATTCTGTAATCCAGTTGTCCTGATAAGTCTTTATCAGATTAGCTGCTTTCTCATATCCAAAACGTGACTCCAATACATTCAACGTATCGAGATGTGCCCATTTTCTATCTTCTCCATTTACTGGGCACATCCAACTTTCCTGTAAAAGCCAGCCTCCGAGATTTACACCTTGTAGAAGCACCGTTTCACCTGCCTCTGTTACCAGATTTCCATTTTCAACATGTAGGAAATCTTCCTGAGTTATTTTCTCGCTTTTCATCATAAAACCAAATCCGCACGCAAGCGCTCCAAGCACTAATACGCCAGCTACAATAGCTAATACTTTCTTTTTCATATGCTCTCCCTTAACTCTTAACTTAACGTGTAACTTTTCTCTTCCGACTTTCCTTATCGGTCTCACTGTTACCTTAAATCTATAATTAATCCAGAGTCAAGCATACCTCAAAATGAAAAATCTGTAAACTAGTTCTGCCTAAATTCCTTTGGTACATCTTCTATCGTCTGCCATTTGTGCATCGCTTCTTCCATCGACATACCTTCATTCATTGCATGTTTTCGCACAGCATTTACTGACTGAATCTCCTTCATACGCTCGCCCGAAAGACTGTAACGGTGCATTGCATATTGTGTCAATATCCACGCAATCATTGGTAATATGCAGAACAGAACAATAACCACCCATTTCATCCCCGGTAAATAAGGTGTCTTGGTATCCGGAAGTGTCTCTATACCAATCAGCATAACCGCAAGCCCTACAATGGTAGAACCAAGTGAGGATACCAGCTTGTCTACAAGACTAAACAAAGTTCCCATGATACCCGGTACATAATTACCGCTTCGGTAGGTTTCATAGTCGGAGCAATCCGCTACCATCGGAATCGGCATATCCGCTGTGGAGTAATATGCACCATAACCAATTGCATAACAAATGATAAAAATAATAGTATACATATTGATATTTTTTAAAGATAACATCGTAGCCGGATTACCCTGATTCCAGATAACCAGCAATGCCAGTACACCTACATAACAAATCAATGCAATTCTGGTATATAAGGCAAGTGCTGCACGCTGTCCCTTCTTCAAATGCTGCCTGATAAGCCTTTAAGTAGATTTCACGAGCTGCCTGCTCATTTAACCATACTCCAAGACCGATTCTGTCCTGCTCTGAATCATTTAATGCAAAGTGCTTCATAACAACGTGAACACCCTTAGCCTGAATTGCGGCTACCTCATACGCACTCATCTTACCCGATAAGAAACCATCCTCACTATAGTACTCAAAATTACGTCCACCATAAGGCGTTCTGTGAATATTGGTTTCCGGAGCTTCAATAGATTTTACAGGCATGGTCCAATGAAATGCATCACCGATTAAGGTTACCATTTCATCAAATTCCATCTGGTCTAATAATAACTCCCACTTTGGATCGTCATAATCAAGCCCAATCATATCATAAAGCTTTAAGCCATTCTTTGCTCCAAGTGTAGGCATTTCCATTGCCTCATAATCAGCAGGATCATACTGGATATCCTGTAAATCCTCTACCATCTGATCTGTTAAAGCAATCTGTACAATCTGGCTTGGGAAGGTTCCTGACCAGTCATTTCTTGTTACATAAATGACACTTGTGTCATTTCCTTCATACAGATTTAAGTCTGCATTGGAAAGCTGATTGGTAATCTCTGTTCCATTCTTACTGGTTGCATAGGTTGTAGCATCAAAGCTTGGATTATTCCACTGACATACAAGCTCAGCATTACCATCCACATCCATACGTCCATCTGTATTTGCTACCGTGTAGCCCTTTGCAGCAAGAACATTATTTACTGCATTATGTGCATCTGTTGCTACGATTAGATAATAATCACCATCGTCCAAAATATAGGTTCCTGCACCATAAGTATCATACGAAGCGAAATCTCTCTTATCTACATATACGGTAATGGTCTCAGAAGCACCCGGCGCAAGAATATCTGTCTTCGCAAAACCACAAAGTGCAACGGAAACCTTTTCTACACCATGTTCCACGTCATATGCCGTGTATGGAGCCTGTGCATATACCTGAACTGTTTCTTTGCCTGAATAAGTATCTCCTGTATTCGTTATCGTTACAGTCACTTCAAACTGGTCTGTTGCCTCATTATAAACCATATTTACATTACTATATTCAAAGCTGGTATAGCTTAAACCATGTCCAAATGGGAAGGCAATGTCATCACGATATGCGTAATTTCCTGCATTACCTGTTCCCATAACATAATCTTCATAACGTGTCTCGTAATACTTATAACCTACATAAATACCCTCTTGATAAATCATATAAGTACTTGCATTTGCAGGAATAATCCCTTCCGTATAGCCGCCATAAGTAGTCGGTACAAAGTTTGCCATAGCCGGTGATGAGAAATTATCATAGCAGTATGTATCAACCAGACTTCCGGAAGGTGTTACATTACCTGCCAGAATCTCTGCTACTGCATTCACACCGGAAATACCTACATCACCTATCCAAAGACATGCATCGATTGCATATTCATTATTCTTTAAAAAATCTACCTGTAGCGGATTTGCAGAGTTAATCAGTACGATAATCTTCTGAACCGTTCCATCTGCCTTCATCGTAACCTGAAAATGAAATGCGTGTGTTCCTGTCTTCGTTTCCACAAGCTTTCCATTGTTATAAAGTGATACTTCATTCTGATTCGAGTACACCGTTACATTTGTAACCTTCTCTGCACGATATTCATATCGTTTACCACATAGATGGACAAATGGTTCCTCACTCCACCACGCTTTATAAATATAAAAGCTGTCCTTTTTGATTCTTCTGTCAAAGGTAACTAACCCCTTGTGATTCATTCCCGGTTCGCCACCCTGATTTCTGGCATCTGTTGCAAAGTCAAACATGTTCCAGACATAAGTTGACCACAAGAATGAATGTCTTTCAAAGCATTCCAACATATATTCATGATATTTTGCCTGATATTCCTCCGTATGGTCGCCTCGTTTTGGCCTTGCACTGTGAAGATTTGGCATTCCCTCTGCGCCATATTCAGAATAACCCAAACAACGCTTCGGATATTTCCAGTGATAGAACTTCATAAATAAGTCATTTAGGAACAGTCCCGGTACATACCAACCTAAATACAGATTCCATGCCACAATATCGGAAATCTTGGTAACCGTATGGAACGGACTACACATTGCAAAGCATGCAAGTGTGGTTGGTCTTGTCGGATCCATTTCCTTACAAAGCTTTTGCAGTGCATGATGATTATCCAACATATCCTTTACCATTTAGGAAAAATCCTTTATCAGGGTCTACATGAATGGTTCGGATACCACATTTACATGCAATCGTATCAATAAGCTCTCCTTCACGGAATAGTCCCGCTTGTAAGGTATAGAGATACGGATCCTTTATTCCATTCCAGAGATGTGCATTCTCAACTTCCAAAATCGTATCATAGCCCTCTGCTGCTTTTACCAGATTTCCTTCTGCATCTATGAGCTTCACCATAACCTGCATTTTCTTTTCTGCAAGATTTTTCACATTGGTATATGTTTTAACATGAACGATGCCCTTTTTATCTTGAACATCGGTTGTCACCTGTAGACCAGGACCACCATAGTAATCTAAATCAAAATGCTCTCTCGATACGATTAGCAGTTCCACATCTCTGTAAATGCCGCCGTAAAAGGTAAAATCTGCCTTCTGTGGATAGACACGTTCATTGACACTGTTATCAACCTCTACCCTAAGTACATTCTCTGTTCGAAGTACCTTGGTAACATCTGCCCGAAAAGTCGAATAGCCGTTATCATGTGTACCTACTTCTTCCTCATTCAGGATTACTCTTGCACTTGCATTTACTCCATGAAACTGTAAATAAACACATTCCTCATCCTGAAACTCCGGCACCTGAAATTTCTTTTCATAGACACACGTACCACGGTAATAATCATTTCCCCCGTCCTGACCGTCGGCGGCATTCCATGTATGAGGTAAATCTACCGGATGTCTTTTTCCTGCCTGATTCGTAAACATCCAGTCTTCCATCAGTTTTACTACTCTTCTCATACTGTTAAGCATTCCTCCTTACTTATCGTCAGATATACTTCCCATTTCTTTACTAAAACTATGATATCAATTGTTTCCTTCTTCTATTTTATTAAAAAATACACTGCATAACAACAATTAATCAAACATTATCTCTTCTATCGTTACAAATGTGTATCCTTTTTCTTGCAATCTATCTACAATTTGTAAAGCAGCCGTTACACTTGTCTCATAATAATCGTGCATAAGAATAATGGCGTTTTCATCCGCTTCCTTCATTACTTTATTCACAACACCTGTAACATCCTGCGAACACCAATCCAAAGGATCAATATTCCATAAAACAGGAATCATATTTAATTCCGTTTCAAAGCTTTTGTCCCATGTTCCATAAGGTGGCCGGACATACACCACTTCTTCTCCCGTAATTTCATTTAAAATTTGATTCGTCTTAATCAATTCATCCTTAAAACTATCACGGTTTCCTTTTGTCAATTGCATATGACTATAAGTATGATTACCGATTATATGTCCTTCCTCATTCATTCTCTCTATAATATCGGGATGAAGCTCTGCATGTTCCCCCGTCACAAAAAAAGTAGCCTGAACGCCCCTCTCCTTTAATCCGTCTAAAAGCTGTTCCGTAAACTGTGGATGCGGCCCATCATCAAAGGTAATCGCTATCTTTTTTTCCTCCTGCAGAATTGCCATGCTTTCTCTGATATCTCCTGCCTGTCTGATAAAATAAATGAAAAAGAGAAGCAGACATAATGCTACTTCTCCTAATATGATATATTTTTGATTCATTCTTCTAACCTTCTTCATACTACCTGCCTTCTGCTGCCATTTAGCATGCGAGGATGCTATCTTTGTAGTATATGAAGAAATAAGATGTCTATATTCCTGTTATCCATCCAGTCTAATCTCCAACTCTCCATCATAAATCCTTACCGGAACTTTACTCTGAAACGTATAGACATTCGGCATCAATCCATCTTCTTCAAAAAAATAGCAAATGACTCTTTCCTTATCTGTATCAACAATCCAGTATTCTCTGACTCCGGCTTTCTTGTATTTTAGGAGCTTGATATCTGTATCTCTTTTCTTGGTCGATGGCGATAACACTTCCACAACAAAGTCAGGTGCACCATAGATTCTGTCCTTCCAAATCTTTTCCTTATCACAGATAATCATAAAATCAGGCTGTACCATAGTCTTATCATCGCAGTCAAGCTGAACGTCCAGAGGAGCTACAAATGTTTTACCCTCTCCTTGATGTTGCATAATAAAATTCATCGACTGATATACAAATTTTACTAACATCCCTTGATGAGTCGAAGTCGGACTCTGCATAAAAAAGAACTTTCCATCAATCAGTTCTGCTCTGACATCATCTGGAAGGCGATAATAATCATCTAACGTATACTCTCGTGTTTCATCACTTGCTTCATATATAGCTGCTTCCCTCAGCATAAGTGCTTCTTCCTCACGAAATGCTTCATCCAGTGCCTGCATCGTGTCATAGCGTGGCGATGCAGTCTCTCCACTCAATATTTTATTTATCGTTCCAATTGGTACACCGGAACGATTCGACAACTCTTCCGTTGTCCAGTTCATTTTTTCCTTTTTCTCACGCAGAATATCTCGGTACATGATCATCACCTCTTTCTTTCTGTTATTAGTTTATTCCAAAAACGGATAATTATCAATTTCAAAATACCCTTAAACGGGTATTTTAACCGTTCGAGGGTATTGTTAGTTTCTTAAACATGGTTACCTAAAATCCATCACCAAATTCTTCAAATAGCAGTTCTTTTACCCCATATTCTCTACACCTATTAATCATCCTAGAAATCCTCTATTCCAATATTTACTTTACCTCTTGCATAGTTACCATGTTGCCCCACCTTTTTACCTAAAAATCTTCTTTCTTATTATCCCTTTTTTAACCTTATGTCCTCTCAGTATATAAGTATTTCTCAAAAGCTTTGGTACTGATAATTGGAAATTATCGGGCTGAAAAAGACGACCAATAATAACAAAAATTTACACGTTCTTATAACAATTTAACCATTATACAAGGAGGTTGTAGATATGAATGAAAACATATTCAATGGGCTTGCAGATATCTACGATAAATATCGCCCTACATATCCAAAAGAACTATTTTCATACTTATCTTCTAAGATTGGCATAAATGAATCTTCTAATGTTGCTGATATTGGTTCAGGAACTGGAATTTTTACAAAAAAACTTTTAGATATATGTGGACAAGTTTATGCAGTTGAGCCAAACAATGATATGCGTCAAGTTGCTGAATTAAATCTAGCTCATACAAACAATTTTATATCTATTAATGCAACTGCAGAAGACACAACATTACATGACCAGTGCATAGATTTTGTTACTGTCGCGCAAGCTTTTCATTGGTTTAATAGAGAGGCATTTAAAAAAGAATGTCAACGTATTCTGAAACCCAATGGACAAGTAATCTTGATTTGGAATTGTCGTGATGAAGAAGATAAAATGGTACAAGAAATTGATTTAATTAGCAAAAAATATTGTTCTGATTTTTCTGGCTCTTCAAAAGGAATGCGCGGAGCCAAAAATAATGCTGAATATCAAAATTTTTTCAACGGGAATTATGACACAAAAAGTTTTTTTAATCCAATAACATTTAATAAAGAAAGTTTTTTAGGACTACATCAATCAGCTTCATATTGCCCAAATAGAAATGAAGGAAATTATAAAAAATATATGGAAGACTTGTCGTACTATTTTGAATCACACTGTCAAAACGGAATATTGGTATTACAAAATAATACCTGCTGTTATATTGGACATATTTAATGTCAAAGAAAGGAGTAGAAATGCCTAATATCTTATTTTTAGCTCAATTTGCACCTACAAATGGTATCATATTAAATCCACCCTCAACCCAAGAAGAAAAGTTTTATGCAGAGACTTACCATTGGAAAATTGTTGAAATATTAAAAAAGGCAAAATATAATATAGACACTGCAAGTAACATAGAATTCCTAATAGAAAACCATAACAAATATGACTTAGTTTGGTCTGTGTATAACAGATTAGGCTTTAGAAATAGTGAAATCTTTGTTCAATCTCTATGCGAATATTACAATATTAAATACATAGGTGCAACCCCAAATGTCCGAGCACTTGTTGAAGATAAAAGTTTATCAAAGCAACTTGCTGAACATTTAAGGATAAATACTGCACCTTGGGTGGTCTGCTCCAAAGAATATCCGTTATGTAAAATACCACCTTTTTCTGGTCCATATTTTGTGAAACCACGTTTTGGTAGTGCATCAATAAATATTGATGAAAGTTCTCTTTGCTATACTTGGGAAGATGCAATAAAGAAATCTGAATATTATTTTCAACAAAATCTAGATGTTATTGTTGAAAAATACATAAAAGGACTATGTTATGGTGTTTCCTTACTAAATACTATATCTGGAAATCCGTTAATCGCAGCTCCACACTATACTATATCTGACAAAACAGGAAATATTATGACACATTCCCAAAAAAGATTTGCCGATTCTGGAATGAAACGGTTTGAAAGCCCCGATTCTACTCTAAATAAACAGTTAATGCATATTGCGCAAAAATACTATTCTGCGATGCAGCCTTGTGATTATGCAAGAATTGATTTTATATTAGAGGAAGAAAGTTTTACACCATATTTCCTAGAAGTGAATGTTTTGATGAATCTAGGTATACGTGGTGGTTTTGTAAATAGTTTCCTTAATAGTCATTTTAAGAATTATGAAGAACTAATAAATTATATTCTTGAACTGGGTGTTGCTAAACTTGATATAAGTAACTCTGCATCAAAGCCGTGATAAAAAATATATCCAGGGAGAAAGCATATTTTCCAATCATTAGGCTTATATTTTATCTTCTTTTTAAACCGATATGCATAAAAGGAATATAATTTATTGGTATATTTTTCATCACCTCGTAAAGGTTCTGATTTAATTTCTTCTAATAATTCTATATTATTTATGCCGTTCATATATTCAACCAATAATCTATTTATTTTATAGAAAACTTTTGTTGGTATTACATTTGATTCGTAAATCAAATCATAAAAAATTTCGTCAAGGCAAGAAAGTGCCTTGGCGGGATTATTTTTAGCAACATATAATGCTTGATTAATTTTGGCATAAATATGTGGTGTCTCTGTTGTTCCTGTATTAAATACAATCGAATCAAAATATGGTGTTGGATCTGCATCTGTTTCAAGCATTAAATAAATTCCATAGTTAATATTTAAATATAAATACTTTTGATCATTAAACTCCAAAATAGTTTCAACTTCATCAATTTTATCATGTAGCCTTTTTAATGCATGTTTATTCGATGCTTGCTTCATTAGATATCCAATATAATTTGATAATGTTCTATTATAATTAACTGGATCGCAATTTTTAAATTTTGATAGACAAAAATTATAGTTTTGAATTCCTTCTTCAACATCTTCTATATAGTAACTAACATTTCTAAGCAAAAAATGATAATAACTTGACACTCTAAATTTTTTATAATAGAACTCATAATTTGTATCATATAATATTTTTAAACACTCTTCATTTTCTCCATTATTAAACAATGCAGTAAATAATATTGCTAGCAATAGGCATCTTTCATTTATATTGGTACTACTATGAAGTAGGTTACGAAGTTTTTGACAATAATCATCTTTATGTAAACGTTCTTGTAGTAAGGCTAGTAGGTCCATACACTCTCTTTCTTCTAAAAACTCTATATGCTGTTTGAGTCTTAAGAATGGGACATCATATACTTGCAAATTGTAATACATAGAACATATCTTTACTAAATCCTTCTTATTATCTAAATAAAAAAGCATATCTAGATATTGCTGTTCTATTTGTCCATTTATTTTTTGCTTATCTAATAACAACATAATATATGATTTACGTCTATTATAGTCTTTGTCTAAATTATGTATTGCAAATTTTAAATGAGGAATAGTTAATTGCTCTTTGCATGTTTCAAATGAATCAACAATATCACGCGAAATAGATAAACGTTCAATTAATGTAATTTTTATTTCCTCTTCACTTACTATATTATGATTTAAATGTATACAATCATGTTGATCTACAATTAAAAATCCTTGTTCGTTCATTTTATTAATAAGCGCCCAAAAGTCCTTATATTCAGTTTTAACAGGTAAGTGAAAAGTTCGAATGTATATATTGGATAAGGTTATACTATCTATAGATGTATTTAAGATTAACAAAATTTTTAATATGCGAGTAGAATTTTTATCTAATTGCATAAAATTCATATGAAATCCACGAATATACGACATGATAATATGAATATTTCTTTCATATCTTTCAAAAACATTTAAATATTTCTCATCGTAATTGCAATTATAGCATTTATATAATCCTCTTATCATATTATTATCAGGGCGTTCAAACGTTTTTTGTATTTCATATGTTTCAAATTCATTTGTGCAAATTTTTGATAAGTTTTCTATTCCTAAATTAATATGATTATTTGGTATTGTAACCAAAAGCTTTATTAATTTATAATCCATAATCTTAGCCAAAAAATCTAAGGACTCTGGTTTCAAAGCACTTGCATCATCAATCAAAATATAAATATTATTTATTTTTTCCTGTTTAGTAATTTGTTTAAACATGGATATTATAGCTTTTTCAAGCTTATAATCCGATAAATGTTCTATATCTGTGTCAAGTGTATTTTTTATTGCCGATGTAAACGCGGATATCATTTCCCCTACATTCACAATAGGAATAATGTCTATTGATGACACTAATGATTCTATAATTTTTTTTACCACTTCACCTGCATCCTGCGTATATTTACGCATTTTATTTTTATCAAATCCTGAAATAATTTGTGTTGCTATTTGAACAGCTATATTTTGGTTTTTAGCACAATTGACGTAGAAACATATTTCAGTACAGGTATTTAAATTAATACTTAATTTTTTTAAATAATGAGACAAACCACTATTACTAAAATAATAATAAATTGTAAGCTTTTTTTCCTGTAATGCTTCTTGAGCAAAATTAAGTTCTTCTTCACGACATACAAATTTAAAATCTATCATTTTTCACCACACCTATCATGATAATATCCCAATCTCTCATCAGCCCGATAATTTCCAATTATCAGTACCGAATCTTCATTTAACATTTCCAATTTGCATCTTATTTCTAGGGTGTCTTGTCCTAAGTAGTTCTCTTTCCTTTTCCGTTGCAACATATGTATAAATCTGAGTTGTTGTTATGGAAGAATGCCCTAACATCTTCTGTATATATCGAATATTTACCTCTTCTTCCATCAAGTATGTCGCAAAGGAATGACGAAGCATATGAGGCGTAATAGATATGTCTGCCTTTATATCTCTTGCGTATTTATGGAGCATACGTCTGGCAGATTGCTCTGACAGGGGCTGTCCATATCGGTTCACGAAGAAAAAACCATGTTTTTCTATTACATCTCTATACTGTTTTCTATATTCAGTTAATATATTCAGCACATCCATATTACCAATTTGCAGGTAACGTTCTTTTCCTCCTTTCCCCTGTATACACAATACACCCTCTTCCATATCAAAAAATTTGCTTTTTAATTGACACAGCTCTGAAATGCGTATTCCTGTTGCAAACAACATTTCAATCACAGCTATATCTCTTAAAATAAGTTTCTTCTGCCAATCTGAACAACTCTGCGAAGCATTTTTCATATAAAGATGCTTCAATAGCTGTTCTATCACATTCCTTGGCACAATTTTGGGCAGCACCTGCTCTTCTTTAAATTTCGTCTTTATCCTATGCATAGGATTCAGTTCAATAATCTCTTCATCCTCTAAATAGCCAAAAAAAGCTTTTACACTGGCAATTTTTCTTTTTACTGTCTTCTGCTTATATCTGGCATGAATATCTATCAGATATAAATTTACTGTTTCTTTATTTACTACTTCACCATTCTCTTGTAAAAACAAAATAAATTGCTCCAAGTCCGTCTGATAAGCTCTTATCGTCTTACCATCAAGCTCCTTTTGACACTTACAATATTGCAGATACTTGCGCATTTCCTCATTTAGCTCCATTTCAACAGCCTCCTTTGTATAGAAAAATGACATAAAACTTCTTAATTATAGTATATCATTTCATCTATACTCTCTTATCTGTTGAAAAACGGTTATCGTGCTATCTGCTTATACCCTACTCTGCTGAAAAGCTTTTGCATCCAGCTTTTTATAAGCGATTCCACAGTTTTTGATTTTATATTCCAATAAATCCTCTATTCTGTTGTCGCAGGTAGCAAAAAATATCTGTTTCATCGCACTGCCAGAATCTAAAAGTTGATACTTCAAAAGATCAATAAATGCCAGCATATTAATGTCATCCATACAGCTAGTAATATCATCTATAAAATATATCGGCATTTTCTCTACATCCTTCAAGCGAAAAATGTTTCCGAGAAAATAAGACAACATAAATACACTCAGCTGACCATCACTGAAAATATTCAAAAGCGAACTATTCTTGTCATTTAACAGAGCCACCTTTTTCCCATCAGTAAACTTAATATCCATTCCGCCAATCCTCACATCTCTGGATAACTTGCAGAAGAACTTAAATAGATATGGTCCAACTTGATTATACTCTTCCTCCTTTAATTCATCCTTTGCCGTTGCTATTTTATTCTTTCTTTTATTCGCTTTATCTATAAGCTTGTTCCATCCAACAATATCACCCTCGATTTGAGCAGTTTTCTTCTTTGCATCCGCATGCTTCTGTGTAGCCTGTACATATTCTGTATTGCTTATATAACTACGAACAGAGCTAATCTTTCCAAATAACAATTTTTCATCATATTGTACTTCTGTTGGTGCATTTTCAGCTCTTCGTGCTACTTCTTCTAACAGACTCTCTGGAGACAGTTCTTCCTTATCCGAATAATTTACATTCTGCAGTATTTTTTGCACTTCTGTATCCAATTCAGCTATCTTTTCTTGTGAAAGTATTTTCTCGTCTGTATGTTTGATTTCCTCATCTACATTACTCATTATCAACATCTTCTCAGATGAAAATATGTCTTTATCCACCTTTTGTAATGTTTGAAGTGAATCAAAATACACCTTTGTTGCATTATACAGAGAAATTAAGCTCTCAAACTTTTCTTTTGCATTCTCTACTGCTTCTCTTAAAACAGCTTCTGCCTTGCTTAATTGTTCTTCCTCGATTTTCTGTACATCTTTTTTCAGTTTTTCTTCGTCCTTTTTCTTCTGTTCAATAAGCTCCTTATGCTCAGCCTGATATTCCTGTGCCTGCTTGGTTATCTCATGTTCATCTATTATACCAAACTGTTCTGAACCACAAACAGGACACTGTACTGTAATACCATCCCCGTGCTTCTGCATTTCCTTACGATATGCTGTCAGACTTTCTTTTCCATTTGTGATAGACGTAAGAATATCCAGTATTTCGTTTCCCTTATTTAAAGTCTTAAGCTCTTTTTGCAATGTCTTTTGAGCTTTTCCTAACTCCTCTAATCTCTCACTACTCTCTTTCCAGTAATCCTGCGTGAAATTATCATGATTAAGTTTAAATAATTCCTCTCTATTTCCCGCCAAACTCTCTTTCGTCAGCTTCATCTCACTATATTTCTTATACTCACGCTCTGCCGCTGTACGAACATCTGCTTTATTTGCCTCCTTTTTCAAGGTCTCTTTAATATGTTCTTCCTGTTCTGAAAGCTCCTTCTTTATAACTTCCAACTCTTTTCTTACCTTTTCTGCTGATGCACTATTCTGCTTATATCCTAACAGTTCATATGCATGGGTATAGCCACACCGATACAATGCCTGCAATTGCTCCTGTAACTGCTCTAATGTCATGTTTTTTATATCTGTCTGTTCTCCTGCAAATAGTATCTGGGAATTGTATGGAAGTATCTCTGCTGATGACTTATACTTTTCAATTGCTTCCTCACAATTCTTTATATCCTTCTCCACTTTTGCTTTTTCCTGATTACTGTTTTCAATATAAGTTTCTAAATCTTTAATATACAGTTCTAGGTTATGCACAACATTCTCTGCTTCCGAATAATCAGATGAAAAATCTGCAAACTCCACCTCCATATCATCTCTGCTTTTTGTCAGAAAATTGAATGTTTTCTGCATATCACAAAAATGATATTTGTAAAAGTTTTTCAAATCCGTCATACTTTCCAATTTTCCTTCTGCCTGCTCCCCACTCAACTGATTTACATATACCTTTCCCTTATCCTCTAATGTATCCCTGCTCTGGGTACGTTTAATTGTATACTCCTCTGTATCATTCTTTATTTCAAGGATAACTTCTGTCTTATCTGTTAAGTGGTTTTCATTTTTTAATACCGCACTTCTATTTTCTTTTCTCTCTGTTGCATTCGTATTACGTCTTTGGTATACATCCTGAATACGTTTAATATTTCCCGTCAAACACCATTCAATGGCATCCAATAATGAGGTTTTCCCATTTCCATTTGGCGCTGTAAGCATAATTAATGCCTTTTCCTCAAAATCAAACTCATGTCTTCCTGAAAAACCTCGAAAATTTTCAATTGTTATCTTCTTCAGTTTCATCCGTCTCAAGCCATCCTTTCAGTACATCCGATTCCTCTTTGCTAAAGTTTAACTGTTCCTCATTACTATTTTTTTTCTTGCGAATCTTCACGCGACTTTTTCTTAGGAAATCTGTTTCTTCTCCCACTGGTAAGAGCTCTTTTAACTTTATTTCCCTTTCCGGGTCTATTATAATGCTATCAAATTCATCATACCAAAATGGCAACAGTAACCGATTCTCACTGTCTAATTCATTATCCTCATCACAGCGTAAAAAGATTTTACGCGAAATTGACGTATCCTTCTCTAACCTTTTATCTACCTCATGCTCATGCAATAATATTTGAACCACATTATATCTAATCTTACGCATATGCTCTTTCCCATTATTTTCGCCGGGTAAATGACCAAAGTTTATAAAAGCCATAATCCTGCTGTCCCACTTTGCACACACATCGGCTACGTTCATTTCCTCTTTCAGACGGATGATTACAATTAATTCATCCGTCAACGCACTCAAGTACACTTCTTCCAACTCTGCCGGTATCTGCCCATCTTCCTCAAACATAGGAATCAAAAGCTTGCGATTACCATTTGTATCCTGCTCAATTAATGAACTATAATTATATTTTTCAAAACACTCATTCCACTTCATCTGGCTTATCCTCTACACATTTTTCACTAAAAATATTCTCTTCACACCGTTCCCGCAAATGCCATTTTCTTCCACTAATATTAATACACTTCATGCACTCTATGTGAAATGTTTCTGGTTCTATACTTGACACTTTTTTTCTATCTATAATCTCGGTAACATCTAAATCATAGCTGTATCTTCCTTTTGTTTCTCCATCTATATACCACTTCTCTGGTCTTACACTTTGCATCCTTCCAAATATATTAGTAAGATAATCTTCTCTCATACTTCCACAAGCCTGTGCCAAAATACAGCTCTGACAGGTAAAAATAATTCGCAATAAATGTGCTTAATTTTAGCCATTTTCATTGTGATAAGGTAAAATAAAAGAAAAACTTTATCGCAGAGGAAAAAAATGAGCAGAGAACAAGACAGAATTAAAAAGAAACTA
>JAFSCH010000006.1 GCA_017436865.1 Lachnospiraceae bacterium | reverse complement strand
TGTGTAGAATTCATTTGTAGATACCTTCCTTATTCTGTTCATTTGCTAACTGGCCGGTCAGCAATGACAGTTTAACTTAGGTATCTATTTTTGTAAAATCATTTACTCTCTACACTTTGAATTATACAGGAAGCTATTTCATTCATCTTTTCTTTTTGCTGTTGCCCTGCTTTATTCATCTCATCATTGAAACGATAAATAGAATCTATACTCTCAACAATCTTATGAAAAGTTTCAGATGTTTCATTTGTTATCCTATTACCAATATTAGCTTTACTAATCGTATCCTCAATGAGCTGACGACTTGCAACTGCTGCCTCTGCACTTTGTGCTGCTAGACTTCCTACCTCATTTGCAACAACCGCAAATCCTTTGCCTGCTTCTCCTGCTCTTGCTGCCTCTATCGAAGCATTTAATGCAAGTAAATTGGTCTGGTCTGCTATTTCTTCAATGGTACTGATAACGGCAAAGATTTTATTAGATGATTCTGAAATATCTTCCATCGCTTTTAATAACTGTCCCATTTTTTCATTGCTTATGGCTACTTCATCTTTAATTTCACCTGTAAGTTCTTTTGACTTTCCGATTTTTTCAACATTATCATTAATAAGACCTACTGTTCTCGTTACTGCTTCTCTAAAGTCTGCAATACTTTGTATCTGTTGTGTACAATTTGTTGCCAATGAATTACTTGCATTTGCAATATCATCCGCACCACTCGCTACTTCATTAGCAATCTCTGTAATCTCATTAAACATAAGGTCATTTGTCTGAACCATCTTATAAAGATTCTTGGAAAGACTGTCCTTAGATGAACGAATATTTACAAATGCCGTCATATCACCTTCTGCTACTCGCTGTACAACACGTACATTCTCCTCAATGCCGTTAGCCATGACTTGAAATGCATCAATCATCTGGTTTATTTCTGTAATACTTGTACTATGATTATCAAATTCCAGCTTTTCTGATCCTAAGGATAACTCTGTAGCCCATTCAGCAACAGCATTAACCGGTGTTGCGATATCTTCGCCTAATTTCTTAGAATACTTTCCTATTGTTTTAGGTGTTAACACCGCAAGAAGAGCAGTAATAATACACGAGATCAATATCTGAAGCTTTGCACCATCATAATTCATTTCCGAACGTTTTTTATAATATTCTGTTACTTTGTTCATATCACTAGAAAATTCATCAAATGTTGCATTAATATCTGCTACTAATGCCACTGCTGCTTCTACATCTGATGCAATTGTTATGTCTTTATTTTCATTATATATTCTATGTAATTCATCATGCAAACTTATTGCTCTATCAAAAGCAGCTTGTGTATCAGCATCCTTAATTTTTAACCCATTAAAAGTTTCTTCCCACTTAGAAAACTTACACTTTTCAGCATCAAGTTCTCCTTGCATCTCGCTTCCTTCTGTAATTGCAATAGTAGCATCTGCTACCCATTCACTTAATATACTTCTTCCATCTGCTACCGTTGACACACTATCTGCTAATCGTTTAATCCAGTGTGCCAAAAATCCACTCAATACCAAGCTAATTGCCGTAAATACCACTAACACAATCATAATTTTAATCATCACTTGATTGTTTTTTTGTATTCTAGCACCAATACTAATAACATTGTTCTCGTTTTCTTTTTTCATGGACTACCCTCCAAAATACATAATATAAATAAATTATATTGTATTTTATCTGACTTTTCAAGTGTTTGTGATGCATTATCTGTTATTTTACTTATATTTTGTGTTTTGTTAGTTGTTTATTCTCTTTCTTAGAAATACAAAAATATCTCTCCAGGTACTTCCATTTTCCTCATATCTATTATTTTCAACAAAATAATCATCCTTTTTCCTGCAATTTCCCCTTGTTCAATTCGTGCCTCTATCTCAATCCAATCACCGTCCATTGGAAGTTCTGTTTCACTTTCAGCAATAAATCCAACAAATTGAGCATCCTCTTGACAGCATACTGCTATATATCTTCCTACATAAAACTGATTCCATGCAAGACCTTTTCCTCTTGTAACAATTCCACTAAAACGGACTTTTTTCCCATAATACTTATCTGTATTTTCTATACAATCTACAAACCACGAACAAAAAACTTCATCTGTTACATCAATCGTCCCTTTTTCATCAGGCAGGAAGAATTCATCCATATCGTAGTCAATACTGCCGTTAGGCTTTATAAAAAAAAGTTCTGCACGACTATTCAAAATTTTCAAAGAACGTCTTATCTTTCCTTTTTGAAAACCATCTACACATCGGTTAAAAAGAATTACATCCGACACGCTCAAGGGATTCATAAGCGTCTGTCGCATATTCTTAAGATATATTTCGTAAGTACCCGCATCAACTAGACTAAATATATTGGCTATATACCATCCTTTTGGCATTGTTATATCCAAAAAAGCTTTTAAATCCCACATTCCGTTATACTCAATATATACATTTTCCGGCATGTATTCTTCTGCTGTCTTTTCTAGAAATTCTTCCGTAAAATCCTCTTCATTCTCTACCTCTACTACATCTATACACAATGATTTTAGCTCTTCCATTCTGTACTCTTCTTCCCCTTCTTCTGTACAGATTATAATAGATTTTACGTTATTTGTTTTTACAGTCTTGAGTAGACTTTCCTGTAAAGCTGTCGTTTTCCCACTATTTAAGAATCCTGCAAATATGTAAACTGCTGTTTCCATGTAAATCATCCCTTTCTTTCAATATGCAACATTGTTGCATATTATATATTGTTACTTTAAGTATGTCAATAAATAGTGATTGCCCTGCACAATCACTACCACTCCGTTACAACTTTTTTCTTTCACACAAAAAAACATCCGTAAGACTTCAATTCTTACGAATGTTTTATATTTATTCCTATTCTTTACACTCTTTGCACTGACATACAATTATCGTTTTTCCATAATCTATGTCAATCCCGTATACCGATTTTATTTTTGATGTTGCTTCTTCTACTAGCTCATTATCAAGGTGAAATATTTTTCCACAGCCTGAACACTGCGCATGCATATGACTGTGACAAGAACCATGCGCTTCTGTATACTGATAGCAAGTGGCATTCACATCTGTTTCTTTATATTTTACCAGCTTACCTTCCCTGCATAGACGTTCTATGTTGCGATATATCGTCGACCTGTCCAGTTCTTCTCCATCAACCTTAACTGCATTCCATATGTCGCGTGCTGTAAAACGTGTATCTGCATTTTCCTTCAAAAATTCTATAATTGCATTTCTAGGTTTTGTTTTATATACACCTTTCATCTGTACTTATCCCTCTGTTTATAGGTAATATTCCGTTCCCCATTAATAATGTATGCTATCCGGATTTGAATACGTGTGGTCATACATCATGTTATCTGGTGTTATCAAGAAAAATTCAGAAATATATCCTTTACTTGTCAAATGCTCATAACCATCATCCCAAGTTACATCAACCTGATACCACTGTCCATCAACCTTAACCTGATTCCATGCATGTCCGCCATTTCCAGCTGCATGAATGTATATCGTCTTTCCATCGATATTTACTTTTCTTTCTATTGAAGGATTAACTGTTCCCGTTACCGTCTCACATTCTATTCCTGCTATATTACAAAGTTTTTCAAATGTTTCTGCATATCCCTGACATACAGCCAATCCTTCGTCAATAGCGCCCTTTACTGTATAATGGGAAAACGAATAATCATATTTAATATTTTGACACATCCAATTGTGAATTGCGGTTGCTTTCTCCCGTTGCGTCATCGTAGCATTTGTTATTGTATCTGCAATCCCATAACACTTCAACTCTGTTTCGTTTGTAACATATGCAGGTGAAATTCTCCCATTCCAATCTGCTCCCAACCCAACTGTCAAATAAAATTGATAAACGGTATTTGGATCCGTCGTAATAGCAGCCAAATCCGGATGTTGTTCTAAATACCATTCATAATCAAAACTCTCAGCACTTATTATTTCTTGTGCATTTACCATCTGACTTGAGCTCAACACTGCCACTATTCCTATACTTACTAGTGCCTTCTTTATTACATTCTTCATCTTATCTTACCTCCGCATTAAGTTTTTTAAACTTATATCTCCCCTTGGTAAAATTATCCTATTTTATTATAGCAAATCACCTAATTCAGGTCAAATTGATGGAAATAATTTTCTACATCTACTATTTGGTAAAACCATTACTTTATTTCTTTTATCACTTCTTCACGATATACTCACTGGGAATCCATTCCTGTAATGTCTTACATATTTTCTTCATTTCAACCGGTTTTGTTAAAAAATCATTCATACCAATTTTATAGAATTGTTCTTTTGTTCCTTCCACTGCATCGGCCGTTAAAGCTATAATCGGTATTTCTCGATAATATTGATCTTCCATATTACGTATTTCAATAGTCGTCTCAACACCATCCATAACCGGCATATAATGATCCATCAAAATCACTTGATACTTTTTATTTTTAATCATTTCTAAAGCTTCTTTTCCATTTTCAGCAAAATCAAGCTGTATCTTTAGAGGTTCCAATATAGCTTGTAAAACAATCTGATTAATCTCATTATCTTCCACTACCAGCACATGTGCATTAGGCGCAACGTATTCGCATTTGTAAACATTTTTACTTATATCTTCTACTTGATTTGAGGCCGCATGGAAATCTCCCATTTTTTCAGTAGTACAAATCCCTTGCCAAACAGTAAAAAAGAACTCACTTCCTCTTCCGTATTCACTTGCAACCTCTAATCTTCCGCCCATTAATTCCACTAACTGACTAGATATTGTCAGACCTAATCCTGTACTTTCTTTTCCTTGATTTTTCTTGATATCTACTTGGGTAAACGCGTCGAAAAGTTTACTCAATTCTTCTTGACGAATACCTTGTCCCGTATCACGTACAGATATATAAATCTTTACTCTTTCTTCTTCTGTTTCTACAATCTTTACAGTCAATGTCACGACACCTTGTTCTGTATATTTGATAGCATTATTTAAAATATTGATTATAACCTGTCGAATTCTCAGCCCATCTCCCCATAACTGTTTGGGCAACTGAGGATCTATATTCATCTTAAGCTCCAGCTTTTTGTTTCCAATTCGCACCTTACCAAGAATGTGCACATCTCTCAACAACTGTTCCATATCATAGGTATCATCAACAATCTCAAATTTACCAGCTTCTATTTTCGAAAAATCAAGCAAGTCATTGATTAGATTCAATAATGCATTTCCAGAATTATGAATATTAAGTAAATATCCTTTTTCTTCAGAAGGCCATTCTTTTCTCAATAATACTTCTGTTAATCCAACAATGGCATTCATCGGTGTTCTGATTTCATGCGAAATATTAGAAAGGAATCTGGACTTTGCCGCATTCGCTTCGTCAGCACGCTCCTTCTCCATACGCAACATCTCAATCATATGTACATCTGGATTTTCTACTGTAAGAAAAACTGACAAATTAATCAGTGCAATTCCAAGGGAAGACGTAAGTGCTGTCGGTACAATAGCCTGATAAACAGACAGTACAATTTGTGTACCATATGCAAACAACACACAGGTTCGCTTATATTTATTGATTTCTTTCCAATGTAACAATAACTCTTTTCCTATCATAACAGAGTACACAGCAACCACTCCATATGTACCAATAACCGCTGGTCCCATTGAATAATTTCCTTGCTCTGTTTCTATATAATCTAATGGTAAAAACATCATTGCAACCAATGCAATTACAATTGGAACCGTCCATTTTTTTCTCTTCTTTTTTAACTCCTCTTCTCTATCATAAATCAATGTAATCGTATACGAGAAAAAAATAAAAATTTCTATCATCAGACTTCCCATAAACAGATTATGAACAAATCTGTTTACCACCGGAGGAACCGTCTCTAAATGATTCACCGTATAAACAGAAATCATATCATTGATTGTATAAATGATAGAAAGAATCAATGACACACTAAATAACCTATGCGAATATGATTTTACTCTTCGAATAGACCAATAAATAACTGCTATGAATATCAACATGACCAAACATGCAAACTGTAATCTGACCAAGAATTCCCCCTCCTATAGACATCATTTTACTTTTATTATACCAAATATTTCTGTTATTTTAAGCTCTTCACACAAAAAGCTTTTATTACTTCGCGCTTACTATAAATCAGTACAAAACCATCTGGCTCTTTCATTAAAATTTTTATTCTGTCACATCTTTTACCGCAGAATAAATATATGGTAAGTATTTTTGAATCGGGATTTTTTTATCTTTGGGAAAAACAGAACAATCACATATTTCAGTAGCATCGTTGATGACATCGACTTTGACTACTTCCTGTACGGTATTTGTTGGAATAGTGGTTTTATTTCTTTTTGGCAAATCAACCTGGTAGCCTGATT
>JAFSCH010000041.1 GCA_017436865.1 Lachnospiraceae bacterium | reverse complement strand
TTCGTAACTATTCAGTACAGGTCGAAGCACTTGCTGCTGAGACCGTAAGAACATGATTCAGGAGTGAGCAAATCCCATCAGCAAAGCTGATTTACAATGGATTTGCGAATCGTAATTATGAAGGTACTGAATAATTACGAAGTTTCTAATATTAGATATCCATTTCTTTTTGATAATGCTGTATTTTCTTGTAGCACTGGCAGCTTTCCATCAACTCTGCATGAGTTCCTGCGCCTACTACCTTACCCTCTTCTAATACTATTATCTGATGACACCCCTCAATCGTTCTAAGTCTGTGGGCAATCATAAGTACTGTCTTTCCTTCCGTCAATCGTTCAAGAGCTGCCTGAATACTTGTCTCTGTCTCAGGATCAAGAGATGCTGTACTCTCATCTAACAGGATGATTGGTGCATCCTTAAGGAATGCCCTTGCAATTGAAAGCCGTTGTCTCTCACCTCCTGAAAGTGTGTGACCATTTTCACCAATAACAGTGTCGATTCCATCAGGAAGCTTTTCAATAAATGACATACACTGTGCATCCTCAGCAGCTTTTAACACCTGCTCTCTAGTAGCATTTTTGTCACCTACCAGAATATTGTTGTAAATGGTATCATGGAAAAGCGTTACATTCTGGAAAACAATAGAATATAACTTAAGCAATGTCTCTGGATCTACCTTTGATACATCTACGCCACCAACAGTGACTGTACCTGCATCTGCATCCCAGAATCTAGCAGCTAGCTTTGTAATCGTACTCTTACCACTACCAGAAGGTCCTACTAAAGCGGTGTATTCACCCTGTTTTGCAACAAAGCTAATATCCTTAAGCACTGCTTCGTCTTCATATCCAAAATCTACATTTTTGAACTCAATATCGTAGCTTGCTGGAGCTATCTCTTTTACTCCATCCATCTCCTCATGATCAAGGATTTCACCGATTCGTCTTGCAGCTACAAGCGAATTAATGAGAGCCCCTAATGTCTCTGCTGCCTGTGATAATGGTTCGTATAAACGTACTGACATTAAAAGGAATGCCAAGTAAACGAATGAAGATATCTCGCCATTTACAAGCATTTTTGCGCCGTAGATAGTTACAAAACCAATACCCAATCGCATAATGTTGTATGCGATTGATATGCATGAACCAGCCAAAAACTCATAAAGTACAAGTCTTGGTACGATTCTATTGATTCTACTGTCCAACATTTTCTGATAGCTTACCATACTATTAGAACTACGCAATGTCTTGATATTTTCAAGATATTCCTGAATACCTTCCGTAACACCAAGTTTCAGATTTCTGTTCTTTAAATTGGTCTTACCTGACACTGCATTACTAAGGCTCATTGCAAGAACAGCAAGTGGAAGACATGCCGCCAACCATAATGTAAGCTTAATATTGATGAAAGCCATAACTAGTATAAGAATAATTCCCGAAGCTATACCAGCAATAAACTCAGCTATTGAATTAGTCAAAGCTCCATCAATCGTTCCAATGTCATCCATAATAGTGGATGTCAAATCACTCAAGTCCTTCTTGGTCAAAAAATCTTCTGGCAACTTTCTAAGCTTATCAGCCACCGCCATTCTTAAATGGTTATTCTCAGTTCCAGCAGAAATATATTTCTTTCTGTACATTTTTTTGTAGCTCAAAAAAATGAGGAGCATAAAAATAATCGTAGCAACGATATAAAGACCAACTGAGCTAGTACATTCTTTTGCTCCTATATATACTTGAATCATCTCATATAAAGCACAAAAGATAGGCACTACAGATAAAGCACAGAGCAGTTCATATACTGTCATCCAAGCAGCCGCCTTATATATCTCTTTCGTTCCCTGTTCCGTTAAGTGATATAATTTCTTAAGCATTTGTACTCTCCTTTCTACCAATCTTCCAGCTAACAGCTTTGTCGTATTCTTCTACCATGCCCTTGTATGTACCTGACAACTTCATTAACTCTGAATGATTTCCTTTTTCAATAATCTCACCATCGCTTATAACGCAAATCATATCAGCGTCTCTTACTGTCTGCATTCTATGAGCGATCATGATTACCGTCTTGTCTGCTAAAAGAGTTTTCAAAGCTTTTCGAATTAAGTACTCATTTTCAGAATCCGCAAACGCAGTAGCCTCATCCAAAATAATAATTGGAGCATCCTTTAAAATTGCTCTTGCAATTGCAATGCGCTGAATCTCTCCACCTGAGAAATATGTACCCTTGGAACCATATACTGTATGAATTCCATCAGGTAATCTTTCTAAAATATCATCACACTGAGCTAAGTGAAGAGCGTTTAAAATCTCCTCCTCTGTAGCATCAGGCTTGTACAGGGATACATTCCTTGCAAGGGTTGTCTTTAGAAGTGTAGATTCCTGGAAAACAACACTCATCATCTCATCTAATGCGTTCTTGGATATCTTAGTAACATCACATCCGCCAATCTTAATCTCGCCTTCTTCTACATCCCAAAATCTAGCTACCAGATTTCCGATTGTACTCTTGCCACTACCTGACATTCCTACAAAAGCAGTCGTACTCTTGTCAGAAAGATTTAATGAAACATTCTTAATTACGTAAGGTAAATCCTTATCATATCTAAAGCTAATATTATTTAATGAAATGTCATATGATGTAGGCACCTCATTACCCTTGTACTCCTGTGGCTCCTCATCTAAGAGCTTAGCAATTGCTTCCATTGCTTCCTCAACAATGATTGTCTCAGAAGAGTTGCTCATGATTCTCTTGAGAATTGTTACCGCGACCGGAATCACTGAAGCAAAGAAAATAAACTCTAAAATAATTGATTTTGTATCAGTAGCCTTCTGTAAAAGGATAAGTGCTGTAGGTACCAAGGTAACAAAAATACTATTGATAGATGTATTATATGAACTATCTGCATTGATCATAGACATAGCAAACTTCAATACATAATCAAGAAATTGCTGCACTGCACCACTATATCTTTTAAATGAATCTGCAGACTGTCCAAAAGTTTTCATTACCGGAATACCTCTGACATACTCTACAACCGCAGCTGACATATCAGCAGATGACTTCTGATATGTTCTAACAAAATCCCCACCATCGCCCATCATCATAGCCATCATAAGAACAAATCCTATGATTACCGGAATCAAGCAGGCAATCGCCATCCATACATTGTATTTGAACATGTAAATTACAAAGAATATTGGAAGTGCAAATGACTGCGTAGTATTTGGAATCTGATGAGCAATAAGTGTCTCTGTAGAATCAACATTTTTCTCAATCAATTTCCTTAAGGCTCCACTTGGGTTTGCATCGAAAAATCCAAGCTTCAAGCCGCCCACATGTTTAATAAGTTTCTTCTTTAAAATGGCAGTTGTATTAAAGGCTGTGATATGTGAAAACAAAAGTGACAGTCCGTATAGACCATATGCACCTGTTACACAAAACAGAATATGCTTACCATATTCCTTCAACAAATCAGCATCCACCCGAGATACATCACTAATATTCGTAATCACCTCATCCGCCGAAAGATAAATGTACGTATATGCTCTAAGTGACACATATGCGCTAATAGCCGCAATCACAACACTGACAAGAAGTGTCAGCTTAAATGCGCCCATTTCTTTGAATAATAAACCCATATGACTCTTCTTTTTCATAGGTTATTCCCTCCTTGTTCTAGTTAGTCTTTTCTAATTGAAACGACGTTTCAATATGGTATTATAGCTTGACACTTCTACACTGTCAACAGAATTTTGAAAATAGAAATAAATAAAAATAGTGCATGCGCATAAACTTTTTAATTGCTAGGAAATTCCTAGCAATTAAAAAATGCCGCTCATTTGCATTCTTATACATGAGCGGCATTTTCTATAATGCCCGATTATATACAATATTTATTTGTCCATTTTGTTTCTCGATAATATCCACATCGATTCAAAATACCACTTCGATATGCATGCACATGCTTTGGCGACTTTTCTTTCATTTTTGAATTACTCCATTCCGTTTCCTATCAATACTTCCTTACCTTTAAAAGCAAATCCGTATTTAAAAATATTCTCTTTTGGTATGCCCCTTACAATTAAGTTTGCTTCATACTGCTTCTCTTCTATCTGCTTAAGGGCATTTTCTACCGTTTCTTCCATTGTTTTTTCTCTTTTTGGCTTATGCACCTTGAATTCCAGAATGTATGCTTTTTTACTCTTATCACAAGGCTCCAACATGACATCATATCTGCCAAATCCGCTTTCACGATTTGAAGTAACCACATATTCTCCGCTAAGCTCTGCCATCAAGCCTAATACAAAGCCATGATAGAAGCGCTCAGGCTCTGCTTCCTCGGCGTTTCTACCCGTATCAAAGTAGCTGAACATCGCACGGGTAACCTTATTCATGTATGCATTCATTTCCTCTATATCATTGCAAAACATCGCCAGCACAAAATCGTTGTAATCTGACTCCGTTTCCATGAACCAGTCATGCACCATCGAATAGAACATCCGTCTTACTTCCCCATTGGTTAACATCAGCTTATAATTCGGCTTCCTGCCTATTGGAATCTCATTCAGCTTTTCATACTCAATTACCTTTAAATATCCACTCGCAAGCAGCAGACTCCAAACGGCCATTTCATTATCTCCTAATTGGTTATAAACAATCTGCTCCTCGATTGGTGAGCTAATTATTTCACCGTTTAATAAGGCTTCAAAGGATAATTTGATACGCTTATTTCCCTCTTGCAAAAGCTTTCCTACTAAACGGTTTCCGCTGGTATTTGCCCAATACGTATCATATGCTCCATTTGTGTCCAAAAAATTCAATACTGACCAAGGATTATATATATCACTATGCTTTCCGAAGATAAATCCATCATACCATGCCTTCACACCATTCTTATGATCACCGAGACCACACTCATCTAATGCTGCAAAGACCTCTTCCTCTGTAAAACCAAAGCTTGTAGCATATTCATCTGATGTTGTGGTTACTACTTTAAGATTATTCAAATCCGAAAAAATGGACTCTTTACTAACCCTTGTGATACCCGTCATCAGACCTCTCTCTAAATATGGATTAGTTTTAAAAGTAGAATTAAACAAGCTTCTAGTAAATGACACTAATTCATCCCAATAGCCATTTACATAGGCTTCCTGCATAGGAGTGTCATATTCATCTAGAAGGATAATTACCTTTTTGCCATGATGCTTATTTAGAAATTTTGAAAGATAATGCAAGGCTAACGTTGCCTCTGCATCATTCATTCCTTTTTTCATACGAATCATTATTTCTTTTTCATCACTAGATAGTGCTTCACTATCAAGCAGATACTCACAATCCATAAACAATGTTTGTATCAGCCTGCATATTTTTTCTTTTGTTGTTGAAAAACTATCTTCTTTTATATTGGCAAACGACAAGCTTATCACCGGATATGTGCCTTGTATCTGCCTATACTCCTCATACTCCCATATAGAGAACCTCTCAAACAAGTCTCCTCTTTCAGCATAATTTGCAGAAAAGAACTGTTCTATCATACTCATATTTAAGGTCTTTCCAAAACGGCGTGGACGGGTAATCAAAGTTACACTGTCCTTACTATCCCACCATTCTTTGATAAAGTTTGTTTTATCGATATAAAAACAATTTCCTTTTATGATTTCTTCAAAATTCTGTATTCCAATCGCTACATTTCTTGCCATTATGATCATACCCTTCCCACTAGTCATATCTTTAGTATAAGCTATCTGAGAGAATTTTGTACACCTAAATATGAATAAACACCTTATTTTCCTCTTTCCATCCTAA
>JAFSCH010000040.1 GCA_017436865.1 Lachnospiraceae bacterium | reverse complement strand
CTCATCGCTAACGTCGGGAGCGTACCGATCATCCGGCAGCACCGATTCCAGTTCATCCAGAGACAGAAGCACTTCTGCTGACCGTTTCTCACGCTTCATAAACTCCAACCGTTTCAAAGACAGATTTCTTGCGATCTTACAAACAAATGACATAAAGTTATTTGGTCTTGTAGGTGGAATTGCGTTCCACACACCAACGTATGTATCGTTGACGCATTCTTCTGAATCCTCGTGATTATTCAGAATGTTATAAGCGATACTGTGGCAGAGCTTGCCGTACTTTGCATCCGTCTCCTTGATTGCCTGTTCGTCTCTTTCAAAGTAGAGTTCTATAATTCTCAGATCATCCATGTTGTTCACCTCCCTCGTCTGATCTAAAAGCGCTTTCACCCATTAAGTACGTTTTTTTCGGCGTTGGTCTTATAATATCTTAAAATTTTTGAAAATGGCGCCGCCAGAGCGACGCCATTAAGATTCAATGTAGCCCCCTACTCTTTGGGGACACGGTTCAACAAAGCAAATATTCCTGCTGTTACAACACCTGAAACTAAAATCACCAACAGATCTATCGGTGCGAATATGATGCCGGGTAGGCCATCGAAAATAAAGCCAGAACCCAAGCTATACAGATGCCCGTTGAGCAAAATCATCTCGCCTATGTACATTAGAAGCGTCATTACTGAAGCAACCACTGCCGGTATCCAAACCGAAATAATCTTCCGTTTTCCTAATAGGAATGACCCGACAAAAACACCCGCTGTTACTCCAAACAGAACAAAGAACACAGTCATAAGCGAAGCAGACAAGGGCGACACCTGAATGCTGCCATCTCGCCAGAATGCAGTAAAGCAAGCAAGGATGCAAAGGCCAAGGAAAATCGCAGAGCAAACCGACTGCAGAATCAAGGATCTGCATCGCTTCTTATCGCCGCTCTTGATCATTTGTCCGAAGCCATACAAGCAATTTAGGGCTGTAATAATCAGAACAACGGAAATAATGTAAAAATGAAGTTTGAAGGCAGGGTTATAGTCACCCATCAGAATGTCAACGGCTGTCTGCGTCTTGTATGTAGTTACCTTCTCACCCCAACCTTCAGGAGGCACATAACACATATACATTTGCCAGTCTTCCAGCTTCGTTACAGTTTCTGCCGTTGAAACCACGACCTTCTGCTCAAAGAGCAATTCAAGAGCAAAGAAAACGCCTGTTGAGATCACTGCACCACCAGCCAAAGCAAATTTCTTAAATAATTTCACAAGCAGAGGCATCAGGAGAACCCCGACAATGATCGCGATGCACATCGGTGTATACGGAATGATATATTTTGGATAGTTCTCTTTCATCACCGTTCCGTCCGTTATCATATCTGCAATGACACGCACACCCATATATAACGGATAATACGAAGCAATCAGAACGCCGACACAAGAAAGCAAATAGTATCGGTTAAACTGCTTATTTTTCAACACGGCACCTCCTTAGAAAATTCCAGGCAACCAATCAGCCAAGAATAATCCCGACCAAAAAGACACCACATTTGCAAGAACGACATAAACAACCATCAGCCAACGTTTTCTCTGCTTAAAACTTATCTTGTTAAGGAATACAAGAAGGACAACGGCTTCAATAATAGCAACAATAATTTCAAAGAGGATATAGAACAGTACAAACGCTATTCTTCCGGAATTGTAGTTGATAATATTAAGCAAAACATTGAGTATAATCTGCGTTCCTGCATTCATTCCGGCAAGGAGCAGCAATTGTTTCTTCTCCCAATATCCAAACGCCAACGCAATCACCATCTCGATTATGATGGTGATGATGATTCGTGCTATGAGAGCCATAATTTCTACACGGTAGTTGTAGGAATTATAGGCATTGATACGCTCGTCTGAACTTAGTTCCTCGTTGTAATCAACGGACAGTTTTACTCCATCCATATTTACTGTGAAGTAACTGTCAAAGGCGTATCTTTCATAAACACCACTAACAGCGTATTCTCCGGTTTCGGGGAAATACAGAAGAATCTTGAATTCATTGGGCGGATAATACGTCCAAGCGAGTTCTTTGGTTTCGTTGATCTGCCAAGCCTCTTGCAGAAAATAGAAATCGTCGTGTTCATCATAATCAACAAAAGCTTTCCAGATGTCGTATCCAAAAGATTGCCAATCGTAGTGTCCATTTGGGTTTTCGTTATGCCGGGCATCTTCCTCATTACCGTCCCATGCGGAGGAAGGTCCGGTACTTTCTTTGCTCGAAAGCAGCGTGCCCCAACACTCTTTATCCCCAAGATTTTCAAAGGTAATCCGTACTGACGGTTTAGGTCCCGTGTCTGCACTTGCGGTGATCGGGAACAATGCCGTTACCATAACGATACATATGAGCATCGCCATCCATTTTCGCATCTTCATATCCTTCCCCCCTCAGTTCCACATCATCATTTGGTAAAATCGGTAAGAAATCAAAAGCGATACCGCCAGCATTCCAACGGTATACAGAACTCTAAGCCACAGCTTATCCTTCGGTATTTTCCTTGAAAGAAACACAGATGCAACTGTAACGCATAGCGTAATGAACAGCCAAAAGAGCGCAGTAAAATCATTGGCATTGAAATCGGGGTGAATAATATTTCCGAGTTCATCCACCTTGGGACATCCGCAACCAAACCATTCCACAAGGAATGCTTGATTTGCCCAACTATATGGAACAAGAAGTACGGCAAATGCGAGAAGCGGTGATATGAGAACTGCCGCATTCTTTAATATTTTGCTTTTACTCATATCACATCTCACCGCCTTTCCGTTTTAATGCATACTTCTTCCCAAGGTGTGTTCCGAGCATTGCAAGGATGCCAACCGGCAAATAGATTGAGGAATATACATACAAATCCCAAACGAAATCGGAAATAGCAAGACCAAACAGCAACGGAAACAAGGCAGCTATCGCAAGCGGTATCCACCACAGTTTGCGAAGATCGGTACCTGCCATAATACTTAGGCAAATAACAAGAAGCGGATTTACTGTGAAGAAAGCAAAGAACCAAAGTCCTGTCGTTGCCAATCCTTCCACAAGCTCAATGGCCGCCCAAGGCAAAACAAACATAAACAAGACAATCACTACCGCCGCTATAATAATTTTAGTTCTGATCTTCACAGAAACCACCTCCAATAAAGCAAAATACGCCCATAACTCATCTTAAAGCTATGGGCGTATCAATATGATCCTTCATCTATTCTCGGATGGGTTGATATCCCATAACCACACCGGGAAAATCCATTCACAAAAATATTATAACATAAATCATTATGAAATTCAATCCAATTTGTATATCTCTTTACGTAATTTGTGTAGACCTGAAAGAAAAATACAGCATAGCCATAACGACTGTGCTGTATTTTCTGTGATCCCACTCGGTTTGCGTATTACTCCGTTAAGGATAACACGCTTTTATTCGCAGTTGTTTTTTCTTTACAAGATTTAAATTTGTGGAAGGCTCGCTGCAGCCACTGACTGACCTACGCGACGGCTTTTCTCATCCGGAATATGTAATTCGATTGTTTTCGCAAGCTCTGGATACTCTTTTTCCAAAACTTCTTTCGCACGTGCAAGAAGAATCGTTCCGCCCTCACCACTTGTCACACGTCCCATAATGATAACGTGTTTAATATCATAGAACATTGCATAGTATGCAATCGTATTTCCAAAGTATACACCGATGGTGTCGTAAATCTTAGCTGCTCTCTCGTCACCCTCTGCCATCAACTTCTGTACAACTTTCAGTTTTTCAGCCGGAGATAATGATTCGTCAAGCTCGATTCCTGCAGCCGGAGCAAGTTTTATAACACTGTCCTGTGAAAAATATTTTACACCACAACCGTAGTCTCCACTCCACTCATCTACCATCGCTTCTTTGTTATAATCTACCGGTACAAAAGCAAGTTCATTGAGCCATCCTGTGATGTTTCCTTCGGAATCCACATATCCTACTGCCTCACTTGTTCCCATCGCTACGCCGAGTACATTGTTGTCATTAAGGTCCATTGCTCCTGCCAATGCAGTAACGTCTCCGTCATTTGCAACCTCTACCGGGACATCTCCGATTTCTTTTGCAATATCCATATACATCGTTTTTACTTTTTTCTCAAAGTCTTCATCAGATACTTTGAGGAACAAAGAAGCCACCATGATTTTATTATCAATATACACACCTGCTGAAGATACACCGATTGCATCTACTCTTGGCATGTGAGAAGCTGCTGTCTTCATGGCTTCTAAGATACCTTGGTAATGGTACTCCGGATCAGACTGCAATTTAGGGAACCATACAACTTCTTCAGAATATACTGTTTCTCCATCGATTACAGCACTTACCTTACGGTCACTTCCGCCGGCATCAAAACCGATACGGCATCCGTCCAAATGACGTCCTACCGGGTCTGCTGCCTGATACTCCTCCGGCGCATCCTCTACGTTTTCTACATAGAGAACTTCAAACGGTTTTTCATACACGCGCGCCATGAAGTTTGCATCAAATTCTCTTGCACCGCCTTTTTGATAAGCTGCTGCCAAACCTTCATATATCTTCTTAGAACCTGCAATTGTTACTTTGTATCCGCCGTAAAGCCATAACAATGTCTTTACAATACGCTCAGCAACCCCATAGTTCTCTTCATCATGTCCTGTGCCATCTGCGTAAATATCCATCTTATATGTAGAAATATATCCTTTGTTTCTTTCTACGGCAATTACCATCGGAACTCCGCCCGCCAGTTTTACGTTTTCCTTATATTCTGCAACAACTTTCGCCATTGGTTGATAACCTGGGTCTAAAATCGCTTTTATCATCTTATTATCTCCTCTCGCACTTATGATTTAAATACGGCACCATCAATAATTGTAGTCAATACATTGATATCATCATCACATATAATGATATCCGCACATTTTCCTACTTCCAATGAACCAACCTTATCATCTTCACCGATTGCTTTCGCTGGATTCAAACTTGCACATGCAAACACCTCAGCAAGCGATAAGTCTGTATAGTCTCTTAAGTTTCTCACTGCTTCGTTCAGTTTCAATACACTTCCCGCAATGGTTCCGTCTTCAAGAAGACACTGGATACCTGTCTTAATTACATGCTGTCCACCCAACGTGTAATCACCATCTTCCATACCTCCTGCACGCATGCAGTCTGTAATCAGACACAACTTGTCGCCTTTTGCCTTTGCAACTAATTTATATAAGCCTGGATTCACATGGAAGGTATCTGCAATCAGTTCACAGCTTACTCTCTCGTCAGAAAGCGCCGCACCAACAACACCAGGATTGCGATGCTGCAGAGCTGTCATTGCGTTAAATAAATGCGTTGTATGACGTACTCCTGCTTCAATTCCTGCATTGGCTTCATCAAAACTTGCTCCAGTATGTCCCATAGACGCCAAGACTCTGCCATCTTCGTAAACCTTTTTAATACAATCTAATGCCCCATCCATCTCCGGAGCTACTGTAAACAATTTTAAAATATCAGCATTGTCTACGATAAATTCTCCCTCCGGTGGTAATATAAACTCCTCCGGTTGAGCACCTTTCTTTGACGGATTGATAAATGGCCCTTCACAGTTAATTCCTAAAATCTTCGCACCATAGCATTCCTTTTCTGCTTTTACTTCTCTGGCAGTATCAAATGCTTTGCTAATAACTTCTTTTGCCATTGTCATAGTAGTTGGACACCAAGAAGTTACACCATTCTTTGCGATTCCTGCTGCCATCTTCTTTAAGCCCTCACTGTTTCCATCCGATGCATCCTCACCGAGATACCCGTGAATATGAATATCAACAAGTCCCGGTGCCACAAGATTGCCTTTGGCATCAATTACGTCATATTCTTCTGCTTTAATCTCACACTGCGGAATGATTGCTTTGATTGTTTCATCAAAAACAAGTGCCATCCCGGTAACAATACTATCCGGTAAAACAATTCGACCATTAATAATACACTTCATGCTCTCACCTTTCTTTCCAAAAAATCTAATTTCCTAATATAATTTTAGCATCTACATTTTTATGAATCAATAGCACTATCGGCGTTAAAATTGGTACAATCTGCACGTAAAAAGAGTGAGACACGATAACATTATCTCACTCCTTGATTCATTCACATATAATACTTTTTAACCTCCAAGGTATGCCTTCTTGACCTCGTCACTTGCAGCTAACTCAGCACCTGTTCCACTGAGAACAATTTCACCAAGTTCGAGCACATACGCTCTGTCTGATATTGCAAGGGATTTACCGGCATTTTGCTCTACCAATAAAATAGTAGTTCCATCATCACGCAACTGCTTGATAATCTCAAATACCTGGTCAACCAAAAGCGGTGACAATCCCATAGACGGCTCATCCAACAAAAGTAACTTCGGGCGGCTCATCATCGCTCTACCGATTGCTAACATCTGCTGTTCACCACCGGAAAGTGTTCCTGCAATCTGATTCTTTCTCTCTGCAAGTCTTGGAAAACGTTCATAAATATTTTCAATATCCTTCTTTAACAAAGTCTGGTCTTTCTGCGAAAATCCACCCATCAGCAGATTCTCATATACAGTCAGCTCCTGGAAGATTCTTCTCCCCTCCGGAACCTGTGTAAGACCTGCATGAACAATTTTGTGACATGGCACTTTTGTAATGTCCTGTCCATCAAACATAACGGTTCCATGGCTGGAAGGAATAAGTCCGATAATACTTTGCATAGTTGTCGTTTTTCCTGCGCCGTTGGCACCGATTAACGTAACGATTTCGCCTTCATTTACTTCAAAGCTAATTCCTTTTAACGCCTGGATTACACCGTAATATACCTGAAGATCTTTTACCTCTAATAATGCCATCTCTAACCTCCAATATAGGCCTTTATGACTTCTGGGTCATTCAAAGCTGTTTTTGTATCCCCCTGTGCGAGAACAGTACCAAAGTTAAGCACTGTCACCTCATCACAAAGTCCAGATACAAATTTCATATCATGCTCAATCAGCAGAATTGTCATATCATACTCATCTCTGATGCGAGTAATAATATTCATAAGGTCTTCTGTTTCATGTGGATTCATACCTGCTGCCGGTTCGTCCAATAACAAAAGCTTTGGATTCGTTGCAAGTGCACGCGCAATCTCAAGCTTACGTTGTTTTCCATATGGAAGATTGCAAGACAATATATTTCTCTCTTCTTCCAAACCAACTACACGTAAAATGCTTTTCGCCTTTTCACGCATTGCCTTCTCACACTGAAAATGTCTAGGCAAACGGAACATACTCTCTATCATGCTGCACTTGAATTCCGGTTGGTTATGTAACCCTACCAATACGTTACGAATGACTGTCATGTTGTTAAATAGACGAATATTCTGAAAGGTACGGGCTATTCCCTTATGATTGATAATCTCCTGACTTTTACCAGTGATATTTTCACCGGCTAAATATATTTGTCCGGTTGTAGGACGATATACGCCTGTAAGCATATTGAACACGGTCGTTTTCCCTGCTCCATTCGGTCCTACCAAACCATATAATTGTTTTTTTTGAATCTCAATGTTTACATCCTGAACCGCTTTCAAACCACCGAAGGAAATACCGAGATTTTCTGTTTTTAAAATAATTTCAGCCATTATTTAAAATCTCCCTTCTGGTCCGGATTAAGAGTAGACATTGTCGGTTGAAACTCTGTTGACAATACCTCATTCATTTCTATCTTTGTAGGCACTCTATCCCACTTCGCCTCATCATCTGCGCGATGAGAAGGATCATGTTTTCCTTTTGAAAACTTGTAAAGATAATTTTTAAGTGTATGCCTCTCGCGGAATCCTTTTAATGCAGGAGCATTGTTGTAGATTACCAGAATAATAAGCACTAACGCATACAACAAATCCTGCAACACTGCAAGATTACCTGTAAGAATTGTCTGAAGCTTAATATCCAATATCGTAATCAAAGTCGCTGCAATAATGGAACCGTTAATACTTCCCATACCTCCAAGCACTACCATAACTAAGATTTCAATTGAATAATTATAGTTGAATTTGGTACTTTGGATTGTATAGTTGCTAAAACTGTACAGAACACCTGCAATACCAGCGAAAAACGCTGCTATTGTAAATACAGACAGTTTGTACTGCGTTACGTTGATACCTGTTGCTCTCGCTGCAATTTCATTGTCACGAATTGAAGTGATTGCTCGTCCATGTTTTGACTGAATCAAGTTTTGAATGACTGCCAAACATCCAAGTACTAACACGAGTGCTATGATAAACAAAGTGTTCTTATCATAACGTGGAGTTGTTAATCCCAAGGAACCACCAAACGATTCACTGCTTGAGTTCATAAAAATGGAACGTACAATTTCGCCAAATGCCAATGTAACAATTGCCAAATAGTCACCCTTTAATCGAAGTGCCGGAAGTCCGATAATTACACCGCAAAGTGCTGCAACTGCACCGCCTACTACCAATGACACAAGAAGTGCAGGAAAACTATTTCCCATAGTTGGCTGTAACAGGCAAGCCGTCTTTCCTCCCAAATATGCTCCTACACACATAAAACCTGCATGTCCAAGCGACAATTCGCCAAGAAAACCAACTACCACACTAAGTGATACCGTCAACATAACGGCAATGATAATTTTTTCCAAAAGATATATGGTTGAAGATGTCAAAGAACCACTCAATGACATAATGGAAAAAACAACTGTCAAAATTGCAATTACGATGTAATTCGCATAATGTTTCCACTTTATTCGTTTTACTGCTTTTGCCATTATACCTTCTCCCTTCTAACCTTACCCATGATACCTGTCGGTCTAACGAGAAGTATGAGAATAAGAATCATAAATTCGATTGCATCTGTATATGGCGCAATAACAGGAATTTTAAACGAAATTGCCTCCACCACACCAAGCAATATACCACCGCACATCGCACCCGGTATAGATCCAATACCACCGATAACGGCTGCTGTAAACGCCTTAATACCAGGCATTGCTCCTAATGTATTGGAAAGACTTGGTGCTTTCATCAGCATAAAGAAACCCGCAAATGCTGCCAGCGCAGAACCGATTGCAAATGTAATCATAATGATACCATTCACATTGATTCCCATCAGTTGTGCGGCACCTCTATCTTCTGACACCGCAACCATTGCTCTACCGATTTTCGTTGTTTTTACAAACATGGTAAGAGCAATCATAATTACGAATGAGCATACCAAGGTAACAATCGTATAATATGGAATCTTTAATGCTCCCACTTCAAAATTACCCATATCGGCAATAATTACCATCTTCGGCGCTGTACCAAAAATCATCTGTGCTGTACTTTGAAGCAGATAACTCACACCAATTGCAGTAATTAATACTGCAAGTGGTGAAGCACCTCGAAGAGGTTTATATGCTATTTTTTCCACTGTAATTCCAAGCAGCACACAAAAGATTACTGCCGCTATAAGTCCAAGCATTGGATTGCCTGCTGTTATCATTGTAACATACAACATATATCCGCCCACCATGATAATATCACCATGTGCAAAATTCAGCATCTTGGCAATACCATAAACCATTGTATATCCCAATGCAATCATTGCATATGTACCGCCGGAACTCAGACCGTTTATCAAAGTTTCAATAATTTCCATAAAGTCTCCTATTTAGTAGCTTCTTTAATTACGTACTTAACTGCACCTTTTTCTACATAACCGTTTTCTTTCCAAGAGATTGCTTTTCCTTCTTCACCTGTTACACCAGTGTATGTGAAATCGCCTGCGAATTTTTCTTTTAAGATGTCGCAAAGATCTGAAGCAGAGATTGTAACATCGATTTCTTTTCCTTCATCGATTGCTTCTTTCATTGCATTAAAGATTGCGTATACACAGTCATAAGCAGATGCACCGAATTGGTTTAATGTGTCTGCACCGTATTTTTCTGTGTATTTTTTAATAAATTCAGCTGCTTTACCTTCTGTTGCTTTTGAGTTGAAGTGTGAAAGCATTGTTACTTCTTGAGGAATTGCATTAATGTCAAATCCATCTGCAGATTCAATACCATCAAAACCATCACATCCATAGTAAATTGCATCAGCCGCAATCTGGTCTTTTGCCTGTGTCATGAAAAGAGATGCTGGTGTGTAGTAAATTGGCATGAAGATGAACTTGCAATCTTTTAATGAACTAATCTGTGTAGAGAAGTCTGTTGTATTTGCATCTGTAAATACTGATTCCACTGTTTTGATAGAATCATCTAAGTTGTCTTTAAATTGTTCGTAAATACCATTTGAATAAGCATCATCTGATTTGTAGAAGATACCGATTGTCTGGCCTTTGTAATTATCATTTACATATTCAGCTGCAACTGCACCTTGATTACCATCTGCGAAGCACATTTGGAAACCGTTATCATTCTGCGGAATCTTGTCACCTGAAGCTGATGGTGTAAGGAAGAACACATTATCTTCTACAGAAAGGTTTGTAAATTCAAGTCCAGGACCTGTTGTAACTGTACCAAGAGAAACTTGCATACCGCCTTCTAACATAGATGAATAGTTTGTAGCTACATTTGTTGCATCATGTTTGTCATCTGTTGCAACTAATTTGAACTTAATACCGTTTAATCCGCCTGCTGCGTTGATTTCATCAACTGCCATCTCTGCTGAGTTCTTAACTGCAGTACCATAAACAGCTGTCGGACCTGTAAGTGGTCCTGAAACACCGATTACAAACTCAGTGTTGTCTTTTGTGTAGTTTGGACCTCCACATCCTACAAGGCTAGACACAAGAAGTGCTACCATTGTTATAATTGCTAATAATTTTGTCTTTTTCATAATTCTCTCTCCTTTTAAATATTTTAAGAATATATACATATCATTGTATAACAAAAGTTTAACATAGTAAAGTAGTAAATTCTATATTTTTATCTGTATTTGGCTATTTGACGGTGTGATTTCATTTTACAATTCTCTGCATCGTAGCATCTTTATTGTCATTTTAGGAAAGACGGTGTAAAACATGATAACCCTTTATCACACCGTAAGTTTTATTGTTTTTAGAAAATATATCCTTATATTTTACCGTGCAAAATGATATAAGTTGATTTTTAACTGTAAAATTTCATTTATGATAGCAGAATAAATTGAAAAAGGTAATTCTTTTACGGTGTATATTTAGCCTTTTTAATATTGCACAGTAATCCTGAATTTTTCCTATTCTTAAGTTATGGTATTAATGTACTACTTACTTGACTACTTCAAGTTTTTCAGAGAAATCAAAAATAGCCGAAAGCCTTGATTCTTCAAGGTTTTCGACTATAAGTTAAACAGGGGATGAGGGAATCGAACTTTCTTGAAAAGCCCTCAACCTCGTATAAAATAAGGCTTTTTCAACATTCACATTGACTACCCTTGACTACGTTAGTCAGAATCAAGAGAAAGGAGTATTCAGCATGGTATCTAGTTCTTACGCCCTTTCACCCATTTTTTCACACAGTTGATTCATTTAAACAATTTTTCCATTGTTCAATTGGTAGAATACTTTTTGTATTTTCATTATATGGAATCAGTATCATCTGTTTCATATCGTAATAGTTCTCAAATGGTTTTTCCTTTTTCCATATTCCACGACCTATCTTTTTTCTTTGTTCATATAAAAAGCATTCATTGGATATAACGATGAACGTACCTCCTGCACCTCTTATTCTTTCTGGATTAGCCTCAACAATGGCATAATATACTTCTTTATCTATATCTATTTTACACTTTTCCTTTCCGAACAGAAAAGATGTTATTGTTGTTCCCTGTATCTTTATGATAGCAAAAGCCCTTGGGTAAACTAATATATATAATATGGCTAGACCAAAATAAAAGGGGATAGAACAAATACTGATAATAATATCCTCATAGTTTATAACATTTTCAAACGGACACAAGTTAGTAATATGATATATGAATCCTACCATTCCCAACAACAATCCAAGACAAAAATATACTCTTACATATCTTCCAACTTTAATTTTCATATCATATCTACCCTTATTACAAATTGATTGTTTTCTGTCACCTTAACAAACTTAATCTTTTACGTTATTTGTAAAAATCAAACATCGACTCATACAACCTACGACATTGTTTTTCATCTCCATATGATAAGCAATCATCCGCATAAGATAACACATGAAACGGTTCTTCCATTTTATCAATTGCATTAGGAAGCCTTTTCCATAATTCATACATTTTTTCTCCAAACTCCGTAATTTCAACCGACGCATAAATTTTTTTAAGTTCTTTCATTAAACAACTTCCAAACAGTTCACTATTTAATGTGTATTCATTCATTATTGAATGAATATGCAATAGTGCATCCTTGTATGTTCTATCATATAAATCTAATAGTATTTCATCTGTCGGATTCAATTCAAATAATTTTTCTAATTTTTCCCTATATATTTCATATTTTTCAAGTCCTAATCCACATAATATAGCACATACAAAGAGTCCTTCCACAAAATCTCCTCCACGATTAAATTTGGCTCATTCACAAATTGGAATTTGTCAGTCTGATTTATTTAACACCTTCTGCTTTTCAAAGGATAACACATCCATTCTAACATTTTCTGTTGTATTTAAAATTATGATTTAATTAAGTATGATTCGAAATAAGGTCTTGTTTCAGGAAGATTAACGACCTTAAATAAATACTTGTTATTAACCCCACGAAAAACAATATACGTAAAACCCATATGACTATAACGATATCCTCGTACTTTATTAGAATACCCTCGTATAATTTCTGCTTTCACAATATCTTTACTATTAAATATCTTTACTTTGCGTATACCTAAACGGTAGTCCACAACAGTAATCGTATCTTTAATAAATTCAACATATTCTTTTTCCATGTCTTTATTCTGAATGATTAGCCAAGCCAAAAGCAAAGAATTGGGAATTAGAATGACTAAACTAGGTACAACGTTATGAACATAAAAAGAACATACAATTGCTATAAACAAGAAAAGTCCATACATAAGTACCCACGGAACGCATACTAACATAATAAATTTCTTTGGAACTTTTTTATGAGTCAATCCATCATGTGTATAAAATTTCACCAAATCACATCCTCTGTCAAATTCCAATTTATAGAGTTATCACTCTATCTTTCCTTGATTTTCAAGCCTTTTCAGACTTTCATTATCAATTTATGTATCATTTTCCCTTGCTTTTTCCCTTATGAGGGAAGAACAAGGGAAATTTTGTATTCAGTTGTTAATCTATGCCGGCTACCTTATCGAGAAGTTTTGCGGAACTTCGCTTTGCTTCCCTTGTAGCATGGGCATATACATTCATTGTGGTACTTACATCCGAATGTCCTAATAGTTCCTGCACATCCTTTGGTGCAGCTCCATTCGATAACAGATTGCTTGTGTAGGTGTGTCGTAAGGCATGGAAATGAAATCCTTCCAATTCAGGTATCCTTTTTCTTGCAGTTCTACAAGCAATTTCAACTGTACTAGGCGATTCATAGCATCCATCCGGTCTGATACATGCAAGAGAGATTTCCTTATAATCTATCGGAACATCCTCTGTGACACCCAAGTGATAAAGTTCGTAATACACTCTGTTCTTTTCTCGAACTTCTTTGTAGTAGTTTCGGCTATACAGTTCGCCATACTGCAAACGCTGTTTGTTTTGCTCCCTTTTTGCTTTCTTTAGAATGTCTGCAAGGGTATCGCAAAAATCCACAACACGCACCTTTTTACGCTTCGTGGGACCTATTTCCCATTTATGCCGTATGCTGTTATAACGGACACTTCTTCGTACTGTCAGATGTTGTTCTTCGAGATTGATATCCTGCCAAGTTAGTCCACATACTTCGCCAAGTCTGAGACCTGTAAAATATGCTATCTGTATTGGCAGAATCGCCGGATTGTTTTTCTGCTCTAGATAGTCCATTAAAATCTTATACTGATTATAGTCTATCGGTTTTGCAGTCATATCTGCCTGCGTATCATCCGCAAACAAATCTACTTCCTCGCTTTTTCGTTTTAACACTACATACTGCATAGGATTAAAGGTAATCAGATTTTTTGGAACAACTGCGTATCGGAATGCCCTCTGTAAAACTGCCGAAAAACTGTGAACATAATCTTTGCTATACCCCTTTTTCACTGTACCGTCAGGATAAGTGCCACCAAACGTAAGTAAATCCATATAATTCTGCAAATGTTCGGCTGTAATACTTTTCAGTTTTCGTTTCCCGATAGGGTGCTTTTTAATCTGATTCAAAGCAGTAATATAAGTTGCAACTGTGCCATTACTCAATGTGCTAGTTTTCAGTTCCTCTGCAACCCAAACATCCAACAATTCAGCAAGTGTAATATTCTCAGACTTGGCAACAAATTTCTTTTTCTCATAATCATCCATTGCCTGTCTCAGAAGTTTTTCCGTTTCCGTTTTGCTTTCTGTACCTACATATTCTTTCTGTATTAAGTTACCACTGGCATCCTCCACATAAAAGCGGTAGTACCATTTCTTTCCTTTCTTTCTAACAGATCCTTTTGCCATATAAAAACTCCTTTCGTATAAGACAATCGGACTGAAAGATATGCTGTTGCGTGTAAGTATATCATAACTCCGATTATCTCACTATACCGATTCGGAATTATCCTCCAAAAGATTCTGAAGTTTTAACTTTGCCACATCCGGATTCTTTGAATACATTCGTATAATTTCGCCCATTTCATTAAACGCATTAATGGTGTGGGTAACTTCCCTTAGGAAAAGTATTTCATTGAATTCTTCTGTTGATTCAAAGCCTGCCACCTTTGCAACCTCTTTGTAGGTCTTGTTTCCTTTATAATTATCACAGGCAAATTTAAATGAATCGTTAAATGCGCTGTATTCACGAAGCATTGCCAAAAGTAATCCTTTAGAAAAATCTGCATCTGTATCAGCCATATCCAAAGGAAAACTTTCGAGAATGTTTCTCATTGCATCACGGATTTGCAAATCCTTTTTATCCGTAACATCAGTTTCATATTCTTCCGTTTCGCCCTTTAGCCATTCCACGGATACGTGCAGTATTTCCGCAAGACCTTCTAAAATCAGTTTCTTGGAATTGTCGATTGTTCCGGCTTCATAACGTTGAATGGTAGATTTGTTCACATCCATTTTTTCAGCGATATATTGCTGACCTAGATTCAATTCCAATCGTCTGCTCTTAATTCTGCTTCCGATGAGTTTGCGTAACTCTTTATCCTTCATCCTTGTGCAACCTCCTTTTCGGTATATCAACACTATAACAGATAAAAAAGAGTATTGCAATATGCAACTTTACAAAAATACATAAATTGCAAAACGCTTGACATGAAATAATGGAATGTTATAATGAAAGCAAAGAAGAGTTGCATAATGCAACAGAAAGGAAGTGATATTTTATGACAGGACAAAAGATTGCATTTACAATTGAAGAAGCTTCCGAATACACAGGCATTGGCAGAAACACCTTGAGAAATCTTGTTGAATGGAACAAACTGCCGGTCTTAAAGGTCGGAAGAAAAATGCTTATCAAAAAGGACATTTTGGAAACATTTGTTGCGACAAATGAAGGAAGAAACCTGCGAGATAAGTCTGATGTGAAAGCAGTTACACGAAAAACAGCAAATTAAAAAGGGCGATTCGCAAACCGCCCAATCGGTATGTATCTGACCGAAGCCATGATATACCTACACGCAACTAGATTATAACATGTGCTTCTGTCAGTTATCAACCGCAAATTTTGATAACACAGGAAAGGAGGCACAATGGATGGCTAGAAGTTATGAAGAAAAGATTTCGAATATTGATTTGGAAATTGAACAGTTAAAGAACAGAAAACGTGAAATCACCCAAAGGCATAAAGCAGAAGAACGGAAAGCACGCACCAAGCGATTAATTGAACGTGGTGCGATTTTGGAAAGTCTTATTCCGGCATCCGATACGCTGACAAATGATGATGTGAAACAGATTCTTTCTTATGCGTTAGAAACTCCGTATGTCAAAGACTATCTCAGAAAATATCATGGTAGCATTCTCTAGCAGTTTATCCCTGAGAGCATACGAAGGGCGCACTTATATACCACAGCTTCGCAGTGGTATGTGCGCTCTGCGAGGCTTCTTATATTTATGATATTGAAGGCGAGGTGAACACAATGGCAATATTCCATTTATCCGTGAAGGTTATTTCACGGGGCAAAGGGAAATCTGCTGTCGGTGCTGCTGCATATCGAAGTGGTGAAAGAATCGAAAATGCGTATGATGGTGCTGTACACGATTATACAAGAAAACGAGGGATTATTCACACACAGATTTTGCTTCCGCCACAGGCTCCGGCAGAATACTATAACAGAAGCGTTTTGTGGAATGCAGTTGAAAAAGTAGAAAAAGCAAAGAACGCGCAACTCGCAAGAGACATTGAAATTTCTCTACCGAGAGAACTGCCGTTTTCCAGACAGAAACAACTTGTAATCGGATTTGTTAGTCAGACTTTTGTAAAAGAAGGAATGTGTGCAGATATTTGTTTTCACGATAAGTTAGATGGAAATCCCCACGCACATATCATGCTGACAATGCGACCTATCAATGAGGATGGTAGTTGGGGACAGAAACAGAAAAAAGTATATGTTCTTGATGAACATGGTAACAAAATCTATGACAAAAAGAAACGTCAATATAAATGCACAACTGTTCCGACAACTGACTGGAACGAGTCATACAAGTGTGAACAATGGCGTAGTGCATGGGCTGAATACGTGAATAATTATTTGAGGATAGACGGCATAAAAGAACGTGTAGACCATCGTTCCTATCAAAGACAAGGCATTGAACAAATACCGACAATCCATCTTGGTCCGGTAGCAAGTCAGATGGAGAAAAAAAGACGGATTTCAGAAAGAGGACAGATAAATAGACAGATAAAAGAAGACAATCGTTTACTACACTCTATCAAGATTAAAATGAGCGAATTAAAGGTGGCCGCAAAACAAGCCTTTGATGAAAAGGTAAAAGAATTTACAACCTTATTACTTCGCATTCGTTCCCGCTTCATTACAACCATGTATCAAGATATTAGCAACGATGTAAAAGAGGCACAATTAAAAACTTCTCTGCACTATAACGAGGCGGCAATTCCAAAATGTTATCATATAATACAGCAGATTGAAAATGAAACCGAGTATGACAGAATGGCTGATTATAGAGAAGACTTGTTCAAGGCATTTTATGAAGCTGAGGTCTATTCTATGAAAGAAGTAAAACAGATAGTTGCTTTATTACAGGATAGAGACAAGGCGATTTTCCATCTCCAAAAACAAAAGGAAGTGTTGCACAAAAATCTGGATGAAGATTCAGAAAAACGCCAGAAATTAATTGCTTCAATGAGTAAAGATGAATTCTATTCTGCAATTGCAAAAGAAGCCGTTTATCAAAAAATAGAGGACGAAAAAACACGTAATGATTTGAAGGAATTTTATGGGGATGAGTATCAAGATATGATTTTCAAGGAAGCAGTAAAATGTACGGATAAGGAATTGTCAATGAAGATTCCGCAACGGAACCATAAAAATGTTGTGGATAAGATTCTATTTGATAGTCAAACGAAATTGCAATTACAACAACAGACTAGGCACCTTGTGGATTATATGCCACCGAAAGGGGACCGAAGCCGATAATATGTCTCCACCTAAAAGAAGAAGCTCTTTTATAAAACACGCTCCATTCAATGTGAACAGAGCGTGTTTATCATTTAAAACTTAATGCTTTCTACTGTCGATTTTAATATTTTACAATTCGCTTCATCTGTCGCCTGTAAATCAATTAATATTGTATACTCACCGTTCTCAACATAATATCGACAATTGATAAAATTCCTGTCATTGTTCTTCCCAGTATACTCGATATACAACGCTTTTAACTCATCAATTGTTATATGTTGTAAATCTTGTAATTTTACATCCTTGTAGGTAGAAGAAATCAGTTGATGATAATTTTCTTTCGAGTATTCATCGACTTTAATTTTCAATGACTGAATGGATATATTTAGACTGTTTCCTTTTTCATCATACACATAAATATGATCGTTATGATTCACCCGTGTGTATTTCTTCGGTGTAGTCAACTGATACTCTGAAATATTATCTTTCCTATTTTCGACAGGCGCATTCTTTATTGATGCATTATTACTTTGCGCAATGTCATTCTCTTTCGAGGCCTTGCTTTCATCAGATACTTCAATTTTCCCAGACATTTCTTTTATCTGTTCATCCACCTTTTCTGTTATCTGCTGTTCTTTGATTAATTCTTTCTCTGCCTCTTGTGGATCTCGATTTGAACATCCGTTTATAATTATGCATAATGCAAGTAGCACTAAAATTATACATTTTTTCATAAATATCACTTCGCCTCATTATATTTAATATAACGTTACAACCATTTACACTTTGAATATGTAACTACATACCATGTAAAGCCATTTTAGCCGAAAAAGCCAAGGTTGGGTCTGTTGTACTATCAACAACATTGTTTAATGTTCGTAACACTTTGTCTGTATGTATATTCATCTGTAAGCACAAATAAGCTGCATTAACTCGTACTCTATCATCACTATAATCCAACAAATTGAACAAAACATCTGTGCAATCATTTGTCTTCATTTCTGCTTGGAGTTGTCGCAACTTTTTGCTAGCCTTATTATGTGCTTTCACCTTCTCTTTGTCGCCATAATCATTTTTTAAGCACTGCTGCAACGACAATTGAACAAATAAATCATAATAATTCTCCATCTTTTCACCCTGCTTAAACATTTCAATAACACCTACATCAAACTGATACTGATAATTATTTCCCATTCTTCTCCAAGATAAAATTTAATAGACATTCGCAACACCTCTTTGGTAGAGGTGTTGAACAATTAACTCTTTTTGTCTATAAAAATACATGGCTTTCTATAACTAAAATGTTACTGCTCATACTTTATTGAGGTATAAATTTCACAATTTCCATTTCATAAATCAAATCGTCAAAATCGTCATCAATCTCATGGTCATTGCAATTAAATCGATATTTATTTTCTCTAAGCTTCTCAATATAAATTGCGCATCCCATGTGCATTGAACGACAAAACTGCTTTGTCCCCGTCAGGTCTGAGCCATTACAAATCAAAACTTTTCCTTTGTCAAGTTTAATACATACTTCAAATTCACTAGGAGATGTTCCAAACCAAAAACTAAAACCTGGAAATCTTTTTTGGGGAATTATTTGTTTTTTCCCATCAATATAGAAATCCCCTGAAAATTCCAACAAATATAATACTATTGCTTGATTAATCATTGAATTAATCTCCTTGAATGTAAATTGAATTGTGTATTGTCCTGGATTCAATAATTCGTAATATTTGTTAATTTGCTTTCCTTTGTATTCAATTTGTTTTTTGTCCCCAAACAAAATATGAAATGGTTTCATTCGTTTACTCTCCTTAAGGTTTGAAATGCCTATATATATCAATCATATCATGCTCCCATGGTGTCACTGGCAAAAGATTATCGAACTCATTTCCACCCCCCTTGCTTCGTGGATTGATGTGATGTAACTCCGTTGGATATAATTTTCCATCTAATTCCACAAGTGGTGCTCTTCCTTTTTTCATTAATTCCAAATTTGATAGAGAATAATTTTGTGAATTGAAATATGCCTCATTTTTCCAATAGCGACTTTTCACTGTTGACCAACTAGGAACCTTTCCTTTTTTGGTAAGAGTAGTTATATCACTACCAACTTGCCATCCCTTCTTTACAGTTTTTGAAGAGTCAACTAATTTGTCGATTTTATTTATAGTTTTAAGAGCTCTAACACTTTCACCTAATCCGGTAACAAAAGGAATTAAATCCACTGTATCTGCAATTACACCAGCCCAATTCCATACGCTTCTAGGATTTGCTATTACTTCAGCAACGCTAGCAGCAAGGGAAACCACATCAAATACTGTTTCCCATGCAGTACCTGTTTTATCTACTCGTGCTACTGGGTTGTTTCCACAATACATAAACATATTGCACCCCAAAACACCTTGGCCTGTGGAAATATATCCATCAGCGTTCAAGAAACGTCCTGTTTCTGGGTCATAATAACGACTACTCAAGAAATAGAATCCCGTTTCTGCATCATAATAATACCCACGATATCTTATAGGGTTGTATTGTCCTATACCATTTGCTTGCGAGCCTGTTATGGAAATAGCTTTCCCCCAAGCATCATACTTGTATTCAACTACTAGTTGCCCATTTGCATCATATATACCAGTAACATCATTCTGTAAATTGTACCGATAATAATACATAGCCCCGTTATATGAGAAACCATATAATTTATCGTTGTCATCATAGAAATAGAAGATTTCTGTGGTGCCATTTGTTCCGATAGTTTTCTCGCCATACATGACACCATCAATAATATGATATTTTGTAAAGGTGTCGCCTATCGTTTTCGATGTGCGAATACCTTCTTGATCGTATGCATAGCGGATTTCTGTACTACCAATGTTTACAGTATAAAGACTTCTACCAAACACCCAACTGAAGTCCATCGCAGTACCATTATTATAATGTAATGGGTTTCCATTTTCATCATAGGTAATGGTATTTCCATTATAGGAAGTCAGCAAGTCTGCCCAAGTCGGATCTGTGTAACCATATGTAATCGTCTTGTTCGTGCTATGGTCTGTTTTCGTCAGAATGTTACCGTTAGCATCATAGGTATAACTGATTCCACTTGTCAAATCCGAACCAACATAAGTTAGCTGGTTCTTGCTATCATACTGATATACATAAGTCTCTACAACTTCGTTTGTTGTTGCATTTTTCTTTGTATATGCGGTAATATTTCCAACTGCATCATATGTATATGAGTAAGTATATCCATTCTCAGTCACCGTGTCAATCAGATAGCTTGTTGAGCCGTTATCAAGAGTTTTAAAACTATACGTTGTTGTGATTGCTGAATTTCCGGCATATAAGGTTCTTTCATTTCGACGTGCTAACTCATCATAACTATAACCGATTTTTTGTTCGTTATCCAACTTAACGCCATAAACCGCATCGCCAACCTGACCATCGTTAATATCGCCATAAAGGAACGAAGTGGTAAAATCATCGGTCGAGGTAGCAAAACGATACTTCTCCAATAAGTTTTTCTGATTTAAGTATTTATACGATAGCGTATACAGTACGGTATTTTCCCATGGCGGAGTTACCGTTTTATTTACTACTCTTCCAGCTAAATCATAGTTGTAGTAAATAGTACCCAAATCATAGAAGCCGCCCGGAGCGCGTTCCGTGATATTGCCGTTTTTATCATAATAGATATATGTATCGTTAATAGCTGCCAAACGACCAACCTTATCGTAGAACATATTATAAAACTCGCCAGTAGCATATGTTACCTGAGACAGATTGTTTCCGCTACCATTAGATGCAAAATCAGTTGCTTCGGAATGGTACATATATGTCACAAGATTTCGTGGAGCAGCTGTACTATTTTTACGATTTAATTCAATTGAACTGTTTCGTCCATAAGAATCATAGTTGAAGGTATAAATCATTCCATTTGGCGTCTCTATAGTTTTTATTCTATCGTTTTCATAAGTGTAGAAACTAGTTGAATTACCAGTAGATACTGATTTTATATCCCCACTGTTAGAATCATATGTATAGTTAGTAACATTATCATTCGCATCGGTAACGCTTCCCAAAGTTCCATCTGAATTATAGTTATAGTTTGTTATGTTATTCAATTCATCTGCCGTTGAGCTCAGATAGTTTCCATTTGAAGTATAAGTACTACTTGTAGTAACAGTGGTTTGCGATACAGGGTTTTCTACATATTGACTAAAATACCATTTCTGGTTTCCGGAAGTAGTATCTTTTGTATTTTGAACCATTCCCTTGTTTAAGGCCGTGCTAGAACTATTGTTTAAATCACGTCCGTCAATTGCTTTCGCATAATCGCTGACCTTCGAAAGAATATAAAACGTTCCGTCATTATTATACTGAATCTTAAACTTCTGACTGTCTGATGACGATGCTGCTGACAATACGATTTTTGCTTTATCTGCACTTGAGCCATTTTCAACCGTCAAATATTTGCTCGCATCGCTCTGTGGTTGAATATAGTAAACATCCTGTTCTCCGGCAGAAATCAATTTCCACCGAATCGTGTTATTCTGTGTTGCATATGTTCCGTTCACCAATCCAGAACTAGATTCCTTCATTGCATTTCCAGTAGTCACGTTTCTAATATAATAGGTGTTTCCATCAGAAACTTGAGTACTGTTATTTGATTCTGAAACCGTAGATGACAACGCATTACCATATTCGTCATATGTGAAAGCGTACAACTGGCCATAAGAAGAATTTGCATACATCAACGCATTCGTTGTTTCGTCATAAGCATAACTGTATCTTGTTCCACTTGGATCCAGCATTTGTGAAAGGTTGTTGTTTTGGTAAGCAAAAGCAGCCTCTGTTTCCGACAAATCTTTTGTGCTCACAACATTTCCATTGCTATCATAAGTATAACTTTGTCCGAATAACTCTTTACACACAAATGCCCGACTAAACATACCAAACCATGCATTATAGTCATAATCAAAATATAAAGTAACACTTGTATAATCGATTGGTGCAATGATGGCACCACTTACAAATTGCCACTCTTCCAATGCATAATTAAAGTCGAGAATATTTGATTTGTCGGTAAATGTAGCCTTACCACTTGGTCCCTCCATCTCAATACGGATTCTGAAGGTGGAATCTCCTACTGCACCAGTTCTCCTTTCGTCTGTTGGTACAGAATATCCAACTCCCCACGAACCAAAGACAATGGAATCTCCTGCTTTACCACTGAAATTTGCAGTCTGACTCACACTGCGCTTTTCATAGTATGAACCATCTATTGCACAACAGCTTGCGTCATAATAGGCAACTGTATCATCTGTAGCAACATTGTTATTGCGTCTGTATGTCCAGCTTGCGCCTCCATTCATAAAGTAGTTATCGTTCAGATAATTGTATCCTTGATGCAAATCGCCTAATTGAATGTGTAAGTCATCCAACCAAAATGTACCGGCACCTTCAAAGAAACCTCCGATTACAATGTAATAGTGGCTGTCTTCATAAACTTCAAAGCTGGCTTGTGAAAGCATCCACTCCTCTTCAAGAGTTGTGGTAATGCCACCAGTTGTATGAGAATAATCAGCCCATTCAGCATTTGGATCGTCAGCATATACAGAAAAATTGATTCCTTCTGGTGCTGGAAGTGTTTCGCCTTTTGTATTGAGGAATACGCCAAAAGTATATTGGTAACCACCTTTCAGCACTCCGGCATCGTATATCACTGCACTATAACCACCATTTGCGTTTGTCTGCTCTATTTTCAAAGAAGGGGCTTTGGTTTTCCCAAATGTATTATCGACTGTCATGGTGGTATTATTTGAATTTGCTTTTAAATACCATTTTGACGAGTTACTGTAACTGTCATTGTCATTCATGTAGGTAGTTGGCGCCTGTATCGTCTTAGATGCCGATAAGAGCTTGTTATCTTGTCCTGAGTTACTTCCCCCCGGTGCTCCATAGGAGTAATACTCTGCGGTATCTGATATATTGTTTACTACACCTGTTGTCTTGCCAAAGTTGTCAAACTGATAAGTATGATTAATAGTGTTATCACAATTACTAGTAATAGTCGTGTTATTATGTCCGTAAACAAAATCGTAGTCCGTATTCAGTACGTTATTACTGCCATAAAATTCTAGCGAAGACGTATACAGGTGACCAGAAATGAGATTGTATACCATTTTCGTATAAGTTCCGTCAGGACTGGTTACCTGATATAAGCCATTACTTCCATAACTAAATGTTGTACTTTTAGAATCCGCATACTGAATTTTAGTCAAGTTTGCACTTCCATCATACGTAAAGGTAACAGACTTACTCGCAGGGTTGGTAATTGAACCTACATTACCCGCAGAGTTATAGTTGAAAGTATAAGCTCGACCTGCCCCATCGGTGATGCTCGAAATTCTTGCATTTGAATCGTAATTCACAGTGATGTGATTACCAAAGGTGTCATCCATGCGTCCAAGTTTACCGTCACTACGGAAATACGTTTTATTCTTTCCCTTATCAGTGATTAAATAACCTCCACTATATACAGAAGAATCTCGTGTCAAGGTATATCCTAATCCATCCTCGTCTTTCCATTCCGATGCTGTAGATTCTTCGTAAAAATAATGTTCTGTACCATCTGAGTCAATTAAATAGTACGAGTACCCTGGTATTGACGAAGTACATATTTTCATATTATAATTCGTCTTCCATCCTTTACCCAAATTATTAGAGTTACCAGAACGGCTGCTTGAATCATAAAATGCCGAAATGGAAACAGGCATACGATTTCCGGAAATACCTGTTATATTTTGTGTAACTACTAAGTTACCGTTAAAATTATTGACTGCTGCCGTACCATTACGCCCGGCCGTCATAGTTGTATAGGTCCAGTAATCTTCCACGCCTTTTGTATCTCTGTAATAATATGTAAAGCATGGGTCTGAATTTCTCAAAGAATTATCACTGTCATAAAATCGCATATATCTTTCGGTTTCCGGAAGATCTTGTCCTCGTAGCAAGATACCCCTGTTAACACCAGCCCCGGTAGCCCATTTTTGTGCAATCTTAGTGATATCGAAAGAATACAATTGGTTATGACTTGAGGTTGAGCTGTCATTCAAAATCTTAAAATCGGTATCATCGTATTCATACTCAGGCAAATCATCGTCATAAAGAACCACATTCTTCGATAGGTCATGTTGATTCCAATCTGTAGTAATTTCATGTGCCGAAATTACCATATTAGTCGGGCAGGTAGATATTCCCGCACGATAACTAATTAAGTTTAATTCTGCTTTGATAATACGACAAGATTCACTGATATTACTTGGCAATGGAACATAAACCAGTGCATATGCCCATGTGCCATAAAAACTACCAACTTTTAACCATAGGTCATTATTGCCTCCCTCTAAAGCGTCGTATAATTCATCCGTTTTAGGTGAAAGAACACCCGTCGCATCTTTTACCACGCTTGCAGCCTGTTCTGTCAGAATAGTCGGGTCAATAGTTACTGGATAAGAACGCTCGCGTGCATTTAACCATTCTGAATCTGCAGTCAATTTCAATGAAAACCCTTTCTTTGTTTTCTCAATAGCAACATCGATTTCACTAGAAGTTTCACCATTGGCATCATACATAAATGGTTTATCCATAGTGTAAACGGCATCTTCGAGGTTATCTTCAGCAAAGAATGAAATGGAGCCATCACTGTTTTCCTGATAGGTTAATTTTTTTACCTGATAATCAAATGTAAATTCATTCTGTGCCGTTTTTGACTTCAATATAATATCTTCTTTAACAGAACTTGCATCTATTATATATTGCAAGTCTACATTCGGAAGGATTTCTTTATATACAACCCCACCGTTTACATTCTTTAATGAAACTTCAGTTACAGCATCGTTCTCAGATTCAACTGCTTCCGCTGGCACTTTATTCGCATTCGCAAGCGCCCAATCAATTTGATACTCGCCTGACTTTAACGAAACAAGTTTCTTGTTTTTAGCTTTGTTGGAGAACTTAATGTTGAAAGAGTTTTTCTTGTTTTCCAACACAGCATTCCCATCATCATCTGAAGTTGTGTCTAAAGAGTTGTCGACGTCTACCCACTCATTATTCTCCCGATAATGAACCTGTTCCGGGTATACAGCATACAAATAACTTCCGTCACTCATTAAAAATGTTTTGGTATCAGCAGTACGCTCGGATTCTATTTCGCTGACAATTTCTGCTTTGTCTTGTTTTACATCTAAAACTTCATTTTCCGTTGTCATATTGACATCTTTCGATTGGGATGCATTTGATGTAATCGGAATAGACGTAACAATCGTACTGATACATAATATGCATGCCAAAATTTTAGTAAGTTTTTTCTTCATCACCTTGCTACCTCCTCTAAGATAAATTTATTTGTTCGTGTTGCTTTAAAACTAAAGATAATTTAATTTGTTCTCACTTCCTTTCTTAGATTAATTTCATGAACTTGTGTTGAGTAATTTTACCTGGTGAAGACGCAAAAAGACCCAACACAAGTTTCTGTGCCTTTTAGCACAGTCCTTACATTGAGTCCTACTAATGCATATTTTAACATAGTTGAAACAACTTGAAAACAACTTTTTTGTTCAATTTTTATTTTTTTTATTTTCAGCATTTTCTTTCAGTCCAACTGTTCAAATATATTTTGTTATATTGTTTTACTAGTTTTTCTTTCCCTTGTTTTTTCCCTTATCAGATGTCATAATGGCAAGAGAGAAGATATAACACGATACAAGTCTTGATAATGCACTAACTTCCTAAAAGTTTGAATTTTCAAGGCTTGGTAAAGAATTTGATAACAAGATATAACAGTTATTGTATTGCTATAAATATCTGCTCTCAGAATTCCAATTTGTTGAATTAATTATATCAAAATTCTTTTATCATTACAATTTTTAAAATTCGCCCTTTTTACATCATCTATATTTTTATCACTGAATGATTACAGCAGATAATCATAGATGATAACTAGCTGAGAGTTATAGATGCTTGTAGCCTAAAACAAGAGGGGTAAATAAAGAGTTTGGATGCGTACCTAAATCCAACACCTAGCTGGAGCCGATACCAGTATAAAACATGAAGGTGTGATATAGCCAAGCCAAAAATATATCCGTCCGATCCATACCTATCACTTATTGGATTTGGCGTGAGTGGTAAAAATCTTTCAACACCACGTAGGAATGGGGACATTCCTCCCGATAGTAAGGGAAGCCTAAGTCGATATGATTAGCATATTGATATGGTTAAGAGTATGCAATAACGAAGACAGTTGACAAGAAAACAGGTAAAACACAATATTGTACTTATCTTCCTAATGAGAAGAAAGGTAAAAGAACTTACAAGCGTAGACAAACACGCAAAGAGTTAGAAGATTTGCTTGTAGCCTTTTATAAAGAGCAGGAAGAAAAAATCTATCTTTCTACTGTATATTATGAATGGATAGAAAACAAATTAAACTATGGGGACATTAAACAAGAAACCTATGACCGATATAATGATAATTTTGAAAGGTTCTTTGTTAATTACAAACACCCTATTACCCAAAAGCAATTTAAGTACATAACGGAAGATGATATTGAAGATTATATTAAATCCGTTATCCGTGACCTAGAACTCACTCACAAAGCATATGAGGGTTGTCGCACATTGATAAGAGGTATTTTCAGACTTGCAAAGAAGAAAAAATATACCGACATAAGTATTACCCATTTCTTTGGAGATTTAGAACTATCAAGAAATATATTCAAACGGAAAATTGTAGACAACGAAAAAGAGATTTTTAATGAAGATGAAATTATTCAAGTAACCAAATACCTAAGCGACCATGACGACATTTATAATTTAGGTGTTCTACTCGTATTCTACACAGGTTTAAGAGTGGGCGAGTTAAGTGCATTGAAATCATCTGATATAAAAGGACAAGTAATTCAAATCAAACGCACAGAAGTGAAATATCGTGATGAGAACCAAAAATGGAAAGTTGAAGTCAGAGATGACACAAAAACAGAAGCAGGCAATCGTGCTTTAATTATTCCTACGCACGCAAAAACCATCTTGGATAAAATCATTGCATTAAATCCTAACGGTGAATACTTTTTTGAAAATGGTGGAAAACGTATTCGTGGAAATACCTTTAATAAGCGCTTAGCAATAGTATGTGATAAATTGAATATTTCCCGCCGTTCAATACACAAGATACGAAAAACATACGCTACCACATTAATAGACAATAATGTAAGCGAAAGTTTTATCAAAGAACAGATGGGGCATAGTGATATTAGCACCACAAGAAAATTATATTATCTCAGCAACAAATCGAAACAAACAAAATTAGAACAAATCGAAAAAGCCGTTTCTTTTTAATCAAAATTCCTGTTTGACTACTTACTTGACTACTTCAAGTAATTCACAGAAATTAAAAATAGCCGAAAGCCTTGAACTTTCAAGGTTTTCGACTACCAGTTGAGCAGGGGATGAGGGAATCGAACCCCCACCAAAAGTTTTGGAGACTCCTATCATACCATTTGACCAATCCCCTATATTTTAAAAAAAGGCACAAAGCCTTTGGCTGCACCTTCAAAACTACACACAAATATACATATCTTTTCATCTTTTCTTGTTCCTATCACCTTACCTTGGTTATGCCCTCGACCTATTAGTAACAGTCAGCTACATGCATTACTGCACTTCCACCTCTGTCCTATCTACCTCGTCG
>JAFSCH010000005.1 GCA_017436865.1 Lachnospiraceae bacterium | reverse complement strand
TTACAGTGCTTCCAGCTTCAGCATTAAGCTTTTCAACCTTAATAACATCACCTTCGGAAACCTTGTACTGCTTTCCACCTGTTGCAATAATTGCGTACATATTGCACCTCCTAAAAAATTACTCGCTAGCTTCGGTAATGTCTGCTGACATATTTAAACCTCGCTATGCGGCATACTCATAAATGATACCATTCTACTTTTGAAAAGTCAACAATATTTTTGTGAAAAATTTAGTTGATTTCATGAATTTAATTGAGCCTTTAAAGAACGTTTTGTTTTCTTTCGAGTAATTTCAATTAAGCCCAATGCTGTCATATCCACAATCGTAGTTGGTATGCGATCAAGCCGTGCAAGTCTTTTCAATTCCTGCATAAGCTGTTCTTTCATAGAAGTCTCTTCCATATTAATAAAATCAATAAGGATAATGCCTGATAAATTACGCAGACGTATTTGACGCATTATCTCTTTTGTTGCTTCCAGATTAATAGATAAAATATAGGAATCCGTAGGCTTTTTAGCAATATTTTTCCCGGAATTTACATCGATTACATACATTGCTTCTGTCTGTTCGATAACTAAATAAGCACCGGAATTTAACCAAACCTTTGTTTGTAATAATTCCTGTATTTTTGTTTCAATTCCATATAGCTTATGAAGTGTGATCGCTTCATCCTGATAAAGGGTTAATTGTTCTTTTTTCTCAGGCATATAGGTCGATAAAAAGCCTTCTACTTCGTGATATATCATTTCATCATCTGTTACAATCTGTTCGTATTCCCAGGAAGTATGATCACGAAGCTCTGTAAGATAGGATGCCGGAGCTTGATAAACCTGACTATAACACGTTCTGTGAATGCCTTCTCTTAATAGCTTAGCCATTTGCATTATTAATTGTGAACACTCGGTTTCTAATGCTGACAAATCATCTCTTTGAAGAAGTTCTTTCGCATTAGTTCTTATTACAATTCCATATTCACATTCTGACGGAATACACTCTCTTAGTCGTTCTCTATCCTGCTTCCCAAGTTTGCTGGAAACACTTTTTGTTGTATTAGCGTTTGTTACCACACTATATTTCCCTGCAAGTGACAGATTCATGGTAAAAACAGGTTCTTTTTCACGAATGGCTTCTTTCTCCATCTGGACGAGAATCTCATCGCCTGCAAGAATACGGCCGTCATAGGTTCTGTTTAGGAGAACCGGTACATATTTGGATGAAATCGGCAGATAACCTCGTTTTCCTTTTTGATAATCTATGAATGCTGCATTAATATTTTTAACAACATTAAGTACCTTTGCAACATAAATATCCCCGATTTTTCCAGTATCATGAAGTGAAGAATAGGAAATCTCTTCAATATGATTATTTTTCAAAAGTAAGGAAAGGATTCCGTTTTGATATTTTGTCAAAAGTAATTTTGAAGCTATCATTAGAAATTCTCTCCTACGGCTCCTAATGGAACTAAATTTCTCTGAGTTTCATCACCAATATTTGTATAAGTTTCCTCACGTGTAACCATAAGTGCTATCTCATTCAGAGATTTTCCATATTTTTCATAAAATGCCTGAATGACAAGGCTTGGTTTAATATTACCTGAGCTACTTGCATCAACGGTAAGAGAAATAGCACCATCTTCTTCTATATGACAGTCATAAATAAATGGCTTCATATCAAAAGTAGATTCACTCTTTTTTGTCTTTTTCGTTACAACAATCTCTTCCTGTTTATAGAATTCATCTAAAAGCGTTTTGTATTCAAAATCCGGTTCATAACCTTCACGGAAACGAATGGTGTATTTTGCAGCAGCGACACTTGCCATGGCATTACCTGCATTGTCAGGAAGTAGCTTTACCTCTAAAACATATATTCCTTCTGCCATTTGCTGATTCAAACGATCTAAGGTATCCTGTGTACTAGTTAAAGAATTTACTTCGATATCCATGTATTCGCCATTACTCTCAAGTCCAACGCCAAGTGGTGCTGCAAAGGACATAATCTGATGAGGACTAAAGCCTCCTGTATAAGCAATGTCAATACCTGCACGACGAATTGCTTTCTGAAAATAGCGCATAACATCAAGGTGACCTATAAATTTAATTGCACCATGCTTGGAAAATTTTACTCTAAGCTTCATAATCTATACGTCCTCCTTCTGGTTACGTGGTTCAAAACAGATGCCGCATCCAAAACGGGCAGCGCCACAAGCGTTACACTGTAATTTACAATTCTTGGTAGTATCCTCTTCTAACGCTTTTAACCATTCCTTTTTCAAAAATTCTTTTGTAACACCACAATCGATAAAATCCCATGGGAAAATTTCATCTAGATTACGCTCACGTGTTGTATAGAAAGAGGTATCAATACCGCATTCTGCAAAGGTTTCCATCCAGATATCATGCTTGTAATATTCACCCCATGCGTCAAAGATACAGCCTTTTTTATAAGCACTCAAAATAACCGGAGCAATTCTTCGGTCACCACGGGCAAGAATACCCTCCATAACGCTTGCATCTGCTTCGTGCCAGTTATATTTAATACTCTTCTGATTCAACTGATCCATAACGGCTCTCTTAGTAAGGTATGCTTTTTCGATAAACTGTTCTTTTGTATTCTGTGAAGCCCACTGGAATGGTGTAAATGGCTTTGGAATAAAGAATGATGTACTTGCTACAATCTGTACCTTTCCATTTCTCTTTTCCTTTGGAACGGTTTCATAGTAGGTGGTTGCTATCTTATTGGAAAGCTCCGCAATACCTCTGATATCTTCTTCTGTTTCTGTTGGAAGTCCTAGCATAAAATAGAGTTTTACACGGTTCCAGCCGCCTTCAAAGGCAAGCTTTGCACCATTTAAAATAACTTCTTCGGTTAAACCTTTATTGATAACATTACGAAGTCTCTGGCTTCCTGCTTCAGGCGCAAAGGTCAGACTACTCTTCTTGATATCCTGTACCTTTTCCATAACATCAAGTGAAAAGGCATCAATACGAAGAGACGGTAATGAGATATTAACCTTTTTATTACGACATTCATCAATTAAGAAGTTTACAAGCTCTTCTAAATGTGAATAGTCACTAGAGCTTAACGAGCTTAATGAAATTTCTTCATATCCTGTGTTATCAAGCAATTTAATTGCATAGTCTTTTAACATTTCTACGTCTCGCTCACGTACCGGACGATATAATTGTCCTGCCTGACAGAAACGACAGCCACGAATACAACCACGTTGTATTTCTAATACGACTCTATCTTGTGTACACTTAATAAATGGTACAACAAGCTTTTCTGGATAATAAGTATTTGTAACATCATGAACAAGTTCCTTTGTAACTGTGCGAGGAATATCCTCACGTACAGGTTCAAATGCTGCAATGGTACAATCTTCATTGTATGTTACTTCATAAAGCTGTGGAGCATAGATTCCAGGCAGCTTTCCAGCTTCTGCAAGAAAATCAACTCTTGACATACCCTTTGCACGACATTCTTTGTATAAATCAAGTAAAGCTCGATACTGTGTCTCTCCTTCTCCAATATAAAAAAGATCAAAAAAGTCAGCAATTGGTTCAGGATTATATGCACATGGGCCACCACCGATAACAATAGGATCATCCCATGTACGCTCCTTAGCAAGTAAAGGAATTCCCGCTAAGTCAATTACCTGTAATATATTGGTATAACACATTTCATACTGAATCGTAATACCGAGAAAATCAAAATCTTTGATTGGTTCCTGTGACTCTAAGGCGAATAGTGGAATCTGTTGTTCACGCATAACAGCATCCATATCCGGCCATGGTGAGTATACTCTTTCACACCAAGTATCCTCGAATCGGTTAAACATATCGTAAAGAATCTGAATACCAAGATGTGACATACCAATTTCATACACATCAGGAAAACACATGGCAAATCTGACAGATATGTCATCTTTATTCTTCATCACACTATTAATCTCACCACCGATATAGCGTGCCGGTTTTTCAACTTTCATTAATATTTCATCGCTTAGAGCTAGTTTTCGCATATAAATATAACCATGCCTTTCTATATAATACTACTAATTCATAATTGTTCCGTGCGTTCATAATCACATTCATTCTTATTACGTAGAATTATACTATAAATCATTAACAGTGGATACGCAAGCAAGAGTTTAGTTTACTACAAATTTTCCATCAATATCAAACTGCAAAGGAGTACCTCCTACATCAACAATACCCGTTTGCATATTTCCAGCATCATCAAAATAATAGATGAAACCATTGATTGTTGCAAGTCCTGTTACCATGTGACCATCTAAATCATAATATCTTGTGTTAATTCCATCATGGAACCAGCCGGTATACATGACACCATCGGCAGCAAATAAGAAGTTTAAACCGTTCAAATTGTATGCTCCAGTAATCATATGACCGTTTTCATCAAAATAATATGTTTTTCCTTCAATTGTATGGAAACCTGTAACCATGCTACCGTCTAAGGTTGAAAGATAATAACTGTATTGTCCATCATGGAACCAGCCATAAGCCATGGAACCATCTAATGCAAATAGGTGTTTCTTATCTCCTATTTTCTGCCAGCCAGTCTGCATAATACCATTTTCATTGAAATAATAATAACGGTTAGCAACAATATTTAATCCGGTTAGCATATGACCATCTGTTGAGAAATATCTTTTACCATCTGGTAAGTCAAGAAAACCGGTATACATTGCACCATTTTCTGCAAAATAATAGGTCAATCCATTACTTAGATTTTGTAATCCAACAAGCATTTTACCATCAGAATCAAAGTAATACATACCATTACTGATTGGAGTAAACCCAACAGACATAATACCATCAGGCTGTAAATAGTAAATACCATCTTCCAATGGTAGCCAGCCTGTAACCATTCTTCCGTATGAATCAAGATAATATTTCGCTAATCCAAGATCAAGCCAGCCACGTTGCATTTTATAATTATTATAGTAATACAAAAAACCTTTTCTTGGAACCCAGCCTGTATGAATAATACTTGTTGAGTAATCCTTAAGAGCAAAATCTAAATCAACATTTCCGTTTATACCACCAATTTTTCCACTATCCGTATACTGCCATACGCTTGCATCTGGGATATTGCATGCGCTTGACCATTGTGCAACCCATTTATCATAAAAAATAGTTCCTAATCGATTCTTAAACCAGCTTGCACTTGAATAAACCATAGGAGTGTAACCTTCTGCTTCAATAATCGCACAAAAAGTATTTGCCATGAGAGTAAGTGTTTCTTTTGGTATGTTTTTCTGAACATCATCTTCAACATCCCATACAACAGGGTAAGAAATAGGTAAATCTTTAATAGTATCTAATACAAATTGTGCTTCGATGGCAGCTTCCTGTACGTTTGTTGCATAAGAATAGATATAAACACCTGTTTTAATCCCTACAGCTTGTGCAGACAGCATATTATAATAAAATGTGCTATCAATGCCTTTTTTTGTATTACCTACACGAATAAATGCAAAAGAAACACCACTTTGTGCAACAGCAACCCAGTTTATAACTCCCTGCCATTTAGAGACATCAATTCCTTGCGCAACAACAGCAGCCTCTGTTTTGGCTGCCGGAATTGCTGAGACTAATGCAATGGAAAGTATCATGCACAGAACTCTTGTATATACTCTTTTTCTTAGATGTTTAAAAATATGAAACATATGTATTCCCCTTTTACTAGTGTTTTATCGTTATTGTTTGTTAGCGATTGGCTAATTCAGCCATGATTTCCTCCCAAGTAACCCCTTTTTCTACCATTAATACCATCATATGATAGAGGAAATCAGAGATTTCGTATTTAATTTCATTTACGTTTGGATTCTTTGCAGCAATCACAATTTCCGTTGCTTCTTCACCAAGCTTTTTCAGGATTTTATCAATTCCCTTATCAAATAAATAATTTGTATAGGAACCATCCTTTGGATTTACCTTACGATCAGCAATGACTCCATAAACATCTTCAAAAACCTTTAATGGATTCGTATCGTTGTATTCTTTCTTCAATACTTCGTTAAAGAAACAGCTGTATTTTCCCGTATGACAGGCGGCGCCAACCTGAGAAACCTTTGCAAGTAAGGTATCGTTATCACAATCCGCAGAAAGTGACTTTACATATTGATAATGTCCGCTTGTGTCTCCCTTAATCCAAAGTTCATTACGGCTTCTGCTCCAATAAGTCATTTTTCCTGTTTCAACGGTGCGATTATAAGCTTCTTCATTCATATATGCAACCATTAGTACTTCATTGGTCTTATAATCTTGCACAACAGCAGGAAGCATTCCATCTGAATTAAGCTTAAAGTCAGACCATTTCATAGATGCTTCGCAAGCACTTACAGCAATACCTTCTTTTGCAAAGGCAAGCTTCATAGGGAAAATGTCAGCAATACGAGAGTTTATTGCATTACCGGTCACACCACTTACGTTTTCCAGTGTAAGGTATTCCTTTATTTGGTCTGCCTTATCTGTATCAAGACTACAAATGGTTGGTAACGTTGTAATATCTTTGCTTGTTTCAACAATAGAAGAATTCAAACAGATTAATTCACTTACATACTCTTCTAACAGTGCTTTGTTTGTACTTAACTCTTCTACATTCATATAAGCTGCAAGGATTTTTTTCTTTCCAAACTTTTTCGATACTTCTTCTGTGATTTCAACATTAGAAACTTTGCTGTAATTCAATACAGCTTTTGCACAACCTGCATAGATAAGCTTCTTAATGTCTTCCATACGCTTTACATTACCCGCACCGATGACAGGAACTTCACAGGCAAGAGCAATTTTCTTAATGGTATCTAAAGCCTCTTCATGTTCTTCGTCTGTATTAGACTGATCAAAGACAATAATGCGATCTGCATTGTTATTACAGTAATAAGCAGCGAGGGCCGCTGGATCCTCACTTACAATAGTGTGGTCGGTCAGTGTCTTTACAGCACTTCCCTGATATAAATAAATACAAGCGTCAAATTGTTTTTTCATGCTATTAAACTAGCTCCTTTCGGTCTTTTCCAAACACAAATATGTGGCTGAAAGAAAAAATTCCCTCAGCCGCATTTATGTACATTTTATGCTAATGCTCCTTTGGTAGAAAGAACATCTTTGATACGTGGGTCAAAAGCCACTGCTTCATCCAGTGCTTTTGCAAAAGCCTTAAAAATGGCTTCTATCATATGGTGGCTATTTTCGCCACTTAACATCTTAATGTGAATATTCATACCTGCACTATAAGATACAGCATAGAAGAATTCACGAACTAAGGAGGTATCAAAACCTCCAACCATGTCATTCGGGAAGATACAATCAAACTGTAAGTAAGGACGTCCGCACAAATCAACGGCACAAAGTGCTAAAGCATCATCCATAGGAAGAATAAAATAACCATATCTTTTTATGCCCTTCTTGTCTCCAACAGCCTCTTTAATTGCTGTACCAAGGACGATTCCGGCATCTTCAACCGTGTGATGTCCATCGACCTCAAGGTCACCATTGATGGTAACATCAAGATTGAAAAAACCATGCTTAGCAAAGCCTTCCAGCATATGATCAAAAAAGCCAATTCCGGTATGAATGTTTGATACCCCTTCGCCATCCAGATTTAGAGTCATATTGATATCAGTTTCTTTTGTTGTTCTGGTTATATTTGCTGTTCTGCTCATAATCTGTTTACGCCTTCCTTTTCGTTAGTCATTTTCGTTTTCAAATCTAACACGGATAGAATTTGCATGTGCAGTTAAGCCTTCTTTTTCTGCAAATAACTCAATATCCTTGTGAACCTTCTGCAATGCTTGTCTAGAATAAGAAATAATGCTGGACTTCTTCATATAATCATCTACATTTAATGGTGAGAAGAATTTGGCAGTACCATTGGTAGGAAGTACGTGATTTGGTCCTGCATAATAATCACCTAATGGTTCAGAAGAATATTCGCCGAGGAAAATAGCTCCGGCATTTTTAATCTTTGTCATCGTATCAAAAGGATTTACTGTTAAAATTTCAAGATGTTCTGATGCGATTTCATTTGCTGCTTCAATTGCAGTATCCATATCTTCTGCTAAGAGAATATATCCATAATTGTCTAAGGACTTCTGAATAATTTCTTTACGTGAAAGCTGGCTTGTAAATACATCTACTTCTTTTGATACTTCTTCTGCTAATTTTTTGCTGGTTGTGATTAAAATTGCAGATGCCATTTCATCATGTTCAGCCTGTGATAACAAGTCAGCTGCAACATATCTTGGATTCGCACTTTCATCTGCAAGAACAAGAATTTCAGAAGGTCCTGCAATGGAATCAATACTAACATGTCCATATACAGCACGCTTTGCTAATGCAACAAAGATGTTACCTGGTCCTACAATTTTATCAACCTTTGGAATCATTTCTGTTCCGTATGCAAGTGCTGCAATTGCCTGTGCTCCACCTACCTTGAAAATCTTATTTACTCCTGCGATATCAGCAGCAACTAAGGTTGCAGGATTTACTTTTCCATCAGCGCCTGCTGGTGTTGTCATAATGATATTTGGAACTCCTGCTACTTTTGCAGGAACAACATTCATAAGTGTTGTAGATGGGTAAGCAGCCTTTCCACCTGGTACATAAACACCAACTGAATTCATAGGTGTAATCTTCTGACCTAAAATGGTGCCGTCTTCCTTTGCATCAAACCAACTGTTATGCTTCTGCTTTTCATGATATTTTCTGATATTCTTAGCAGAGTTTTTCATAACCTGAATGAAACGTTCATTAACCTCTAAATAGGCAGCTTCAATTTCTTCTCTTGATACTTCAAAGTTTTCTCTGGTTGTAGTACACTTATCAAACTTTAAGGAATATTCAAAAATAGCGTCTTCTTTTCTTGTTTTTACCTGTTCAATAATATCTGCAACAATTTTTTCATATTCACCATAATCATTGGTGCTTCTTTTTAATAAATCTTCCAGAAGATTTTTCTTTGTTTCTTCTGTTAATGCTACAATCTTCATGTAAAAACTTTCTCCTTTTCTTAGCGTGGAAGTTTATGCTTTGCATAAACTTCTGTCTAAAAGAATTTTATTCTTTTAGACTTCTTCCTTCAGAGCCTGAAGTATCTGTTTGATTCTCTGTGATTCCATTCTCATACTCACTTGATTTACAATCATTCTGGCAGATAATGGACAGATTTCTTCTAATACTTCAAGTCCGTTTTCTCTTAATGTAGAACCTGTTTCAACAATATCAACAATAACATCGCTCAAACCAACGATAGGTCCTAATTCGACGGAACCGTTTAATTTAATGATATCAACTGTCTGATGTTTTTTGTTATAAAAGTAATCCTTTGCAATTTTGGGATATTTGCTGGCAACACGAATCATTTCATGATGCTGTAACAGTTCCTTTGCAGATGCTGGTCCACATACACACATACGACATTTTCCAAAACCAAGGTCAAGAACCTCATAAACTTTACGATTCTCTTCCATGATGGTATCTGCTCCTACGACACCGATGTCTGCTGCGCCATATTCTACATAGGTTGGAACATCTGGTCCTTTTGCAAGAAAGAATTTTAACTTCAATTCTTCATTGACAAAAATAAGCTTTCTGGAATCCTTGTCTTTCATTTCTTCACAAGTAATTCCAATCTTTTCTAACAGTTCCAAGGTTTTATTTGCTAATCTTCCCTTACCAAGTGCAAAGGTAAGATATCTCATATCTTCATTCATTTTACGTTAACTCCTTCTTTTTATCAAGCTATGTATTCAGAAATTCATACAGGAATATTTTTACAGAAATACGACTTTTGCAAAATTTTGTTTTTGAGCATAAGCTTCATAATCTTCTTTTGACTGTTCCTGTTTCATCATAACGGTAGCATATCCTTCTTTACGATAGTTACGTGCCTCTTCCAATGCTTTCTGGATATCACACTGATATACAAGAAGAAGATTCTTATTTTCAGGTTCAGGGCAAAGATTTTGTCTTGTTAGCGCAGTCATTAAGTCATCAATCATTACAACAAAACCAGTTGCAGGTGAAGGTTTACCGAATTTTTCAAGAAGATTATCGTAACGACCACCCTTTGCAATGGCATTACCCATCTGGTAGGTATAAGCGCTGAAAATAACTCCAGTATAATAATGATATTTACTAATCATAGCAAGGTCAAAAGAAACATATCTTTCAACACCATACATCTTTAAGAGTTCATATACCTTTTTCAAACGCTCGATAGCATTTACAGAACGTTCATTTTGTGCATATTCTAAAGCTTCATCAAGAACTTCATAAGAACCAAATAAATTGCTTACATTTAAAAGAGCTTTAATATCAGCTTCAGCAACACTTTTTCCTTCTAAAAGTTCCTGTGCACCAAATTCATTACGATTAGAAATGAAATCCTTTAATGCAAGCTCTGTTTCTTCATCAAGCTTTGCTTCTGCACAAAGTCCTTTAAAATAATCAACCTGTCCAATAGCAACCTGGAATTCCTTTAAACCGGCATTCATCAAAGCTTCTACTAACATGGCAATCATCTCGGCATCTGCTTCTGGGCTGGAATCGCCAACCAGTTCAGCACCCATTTGAGTTGTTTCTTTTAATTTACCCTGTAAATTGCTATTATTAATGAAATTATTACCACAATAACAAAATCTAAGAGGAATACTCTCATCCATAAAATACTTTGCAGCACTTCTTGCAATGGAAGGTGTAAAGTCAGGACGTAATACTAAAGTATTACCTTCTTTGTCAAAAAATTTATATAATTCCTTAGATGGAGTTGTTCCTACTTCTTTGCTAAATACATCAAAAAATTCAAACGTCGGAGTTTGAATGTCCTGATAGCCGTAGCTACGAAGCTTATCATGAAACAGCTTCTGAATGTTCAGCTTTGCTGCAAATTCTGAGCCATATACATCACGAACTCCCTCAGGGGTATGTACTAATCTTTTTCCTGTAAAATCCATAAGAATCCTCTTTTCTACGTTTATTTGTGTTCTGCCAAGCCGATGATGAGTAGTGATAACATTTAGCAAAGCATACATCAGTTCACACTTTAGTCTGCTAACGTGTTACTTCATTAGCATGGCGAATTATCCGTAGTATACACTTTTTATAGTTATGTGTCAACTGTTATCTATCATTCAAGTCTTTTTGAATCATATCAAGATACGGTACCATAATACCATTTTTTTTCTGAAAGAAGTAATCTGGATTCAGTTCATCAAAACGAAAACTTTTTCTGCCACCATTCTGCATTCGCTCCCAAAAAACAAGAAGCTCACATAAACGCAGATAATACATAAGATCCTTTCCTGTATAATATAACAAAAAGAAGGAAATACCATCTTGGGCTTCAAAATCCTTCATGAATTCGACCTGATGAGAATGTATATTTTGCAAGGAAAAAGTTTCAACCGCACACTCTTTCGCATCAAAACAAACAGGGATACCTTGAACTGCACCAATATAATCGACCGTACTTTTTTGGTCAAAATAAGCCAATGTAATATGCCTTGTCTCTTTGTCAATCGTAATAGGTGTGATTGGGGTTGGTACTTTTTGAATTAATGCCAAATGGTTCTCGCGATATTTTTCATTTGACATATTAATCATTTCTTCTAAAAGAGAACCACGAAGGCCTCGAGAACTCCATGTTGCCATTTCTTTTGTTTACCTGCCTTTGATTGATTCGCTTTGCATGAGGATTTTTTCAAATAGTTCCGGTTCTTTACAGGTTAGAATAAGACCTGACAGCTTTTTAAAACGTTCCTCTTCTATGCTAGGAAAAACAAGCTTATACGCATGTAACAACTGGTAGTGAACACCTATTGGGCCGTATTCATGATTACTATCTGTAAAACCATACTTACTATCTCCAATAATTGGATGACCTAAGGAAGCAAGATGTACTCGAATTTGGTGTGTTTTTCCAGTATATATCTGTACCTCTATAAGGGAATGCTTCTCATTTGACTGTAAGGTATGGAATTCCGTATCAACAAATTCCGCTTTGTCCTTCTGTTTGGCAGGAACCTCATCTATCGTTTTGTATATAGTTACTATATTAGAAGCTTTGTTTTTATAGAGATATCCTGTCAGACGTTCATGTAAAGTAACTGCTCCAGGTACAATACAATGATAATATTTTTCAAGAGTCTTTTCTTTGATAATTCGACTCATAAATTGGCTTCCGGCTAGAGATTTACCACAAACAACCATACCTGAAGTATTGCGGTCAAGGCGGTTACAAATAGATGGCTTAAAGGTAGAAAGAGATGTCGCAGATACGACATCCTTTTCTAACAGATAGCCTAATAGCCATTCATTCAGACTCAAATCACTCGGCGCTGCTTTTTGGGATAAAACACCTGCCGGTTTATCTAGAATTACTATATTTTCATCTTCGTAGATAACAGATATATTTCTAATTGTTTGGTAAGCTTTTTGATATTGCCGGATTAGTTCATCTGAAAGCTTTGGCTGCGTATCAGAATTCATATTCACTTTCTGACCACTAAATTTTTCAAAGGTTTCATCCGCAAGAAAGATTTTTACGATATCCTGTTTCTCTAGCTTTTCATTTCCCGTACCTTTCTTACCATTTAGTACAATGTTCTTTTTTCTTAGCATTTTATAGATAAAGCTGTCAGGAGCTTCCTTTAATATTTTTTTCAAATATTTATCAAAGCGTTGTCCTGCTTCATTATCTCCAATAACATATTGTTGCATAAATTACCTCTATATTATAATTATAAAGAAATATCCTTCATTAATTCCAAAAGCTCGTTTTCCTTTTTTCCAGCTTCAGAATTCTGAAGCTGTTTTAGACGTTCTTCGTATTTTTTCAATTCTGAACCCTTAAAAATTTTAATATTAAGATTCTTCATGCTATTTTGTGTTGCTATGAGTTGGATATGCTCTTCGCAGGCTGTTGTATTGCAAGCTACAAACTCTGTATAACCCATAACGTTATTACCTCTGATAGCTATACAATTTAATGGAAAGTTTTCTTTATAAGAGGTCAGATATAGATGATATAATGCCGGAATATCTCCTACTGCATTCTGAATATTTTGTAAAATAGTTTCACTATATTTAGGTGTGCGCAGATACATAATGAGAGATACTGCACTCTTGCATGCTGGTAATAATCCTACCACTGCAACTACAGTCAAAAGATTAGCTTTTGTCTTAGTTGATAAATATCCCATAAGAAAAATTGCAAGAGAAATAGCAAAATAAATTATCGTTCGAATAAAAACAGCTTTTTTTTGTTTGTTGAGATAACCGGGATTTCCCTTTTGTATCTTTTGTATTTGTGACATAATATCTAGTGCTCCTTAATTATTTCATGTAACGCATTGCTGTTAAAAGAATCTGGTGTGGTACGGCTTTTGCAAGTACCTCAAATGCCTTAATATAGCCACTATATACGGAAACCGAACGTTTATGAAAGGAATCCTGTATCGCTTTTTCAACAACTTTTTCAGGAAGTGCCATAGTTAACTTCTTTATGGCAAGGGTTTTGCCATCTTTTTCTGCAAGGTCAAAAAATGGTGTATCAACAGGTCCTGGGCAGACAGAGGTAACATAGATTTTCTTTTTTCTTAACTCTTCTGTCAATGCACGTGAAAAACTGTTAACATATGCCTTGCTTGCTGCATATACTGCAAAACCAGGCTGAGGCATAAATGCAGCGCTGGAAGCAAGCTGAATAATGCGGCTGTTTTCACGCATGTATGGAATACACATATAAGTCATCTGTGTCAATGCCTTACAATTCACATCAATCATACCAAGCTCTTCCTGCATATTCAGTTTTGAAAACTCACCCATAACACCGTAACCTGCGCAATTTACCAACATACGTACAGTTGGTTTTTCTTTTACAAGAAGATTCTTAAAACGTTCCATATCTTCTGGCTTTGTTACATCCATATCAAGGATTCGGGTGGTATTCATCATAGATTCTGCAACTTCAAGCATTTGCTCTTTTCTTCGTGCTATCATCCATATTTCATCAATTGTGTAAGTAAATACGTTATCAAGTTGTAATGCAAATTCAACACCCATACCGGATGAAGCGCCTGTGATGATAATAATGTTCATATTAATAACCCTTTCAATCTATCTTGTTTTTCTTGATGATTTTTTAACAGTTCCTTTCATATTTGAAACATTTCTTCTATTTTGTGAATTATTTTTGTTTGTATTCGCCACATTTGTATTTTTATTTTTTACCGTAGAACGATGATTGTTTTTTGAAGTGTTTTTTTGTTTTGTATTTTTAGATTTATTATTCTGTGAACGTTTATTTCCATCCGTGTCTTGCTGATTCTTGGCAAAATTACGTGGTCGAATCAGACATTTTTTATCAAACCCAATCAAATCTGTTCTACCTGCAAGCGTAAGTGCCTCTTTAACAAGGTCGTAATTCTTAGGATTACGATATTGTATTAAGGCTCTTTGTAAAGCCTTTTCATGTGGATTACGGCATACATAAACAGATTTCATCGTATGTGGGTCTAATCCGGTATAATACATAACGGTAGACATTGTTGAAGGCGTTGGATAAAAGTCCTGTACCTGTTCTGGCATATAACCGATATCTCTTAAATATTCTGCAAGTGCTACAGCTTCTTTTATTGTGGAACCCGGATGAGAAGACATCAAATAAGGAACAAGGAACTGATTTTTACCAAGTTTTTGGTTCAGTCTCTTATACTTTTCTGTAAATGCTTCATAAACAGCATTTTCCGGCTTGCCCATTTTTGATAAAACAGCATCGCAAATATGCTCTGGTGCTACTTTGAGCTGTCCGCTAATATGATGTTCTACAAGCTCTTTCATAAATGTATCATTTTTATCCTGCATCAGATAATCAAAACGAATACCAGAACGTACAAATACTTTCTTTACTTTTGGCAACTCTCGAAGCTTTCGTAATAGATTCAGATAATCAGAGTGATCCACATGCAGGTTAGGACAAGGTTTTGGGAAAAGACACTGTCTATGCTTACATACACCAACTGTCATCTGTTTTTCGCAGGACGGATGGCGGAAATTTGCAGTAGGGCCTCCCACATCGTGAATATAACCCTTAAATTCAGGGTCTTCAATAATCATTTTTGCTTCTTCAATAATAGATTCATGGCTTCTGACTTGTATGGTTCTGCTTTGATGGAAGGTTAATGCACAGAAATTGCAACCGCCAAAACAGCCACGATTACTAATTAAGGAGAATTTTACCTCTTTAATTGCAGGAATGCCGCCATCTTTTTCGTAAATAGGATGATAGGTTCGCTGGTATGGTAATGCATAAACATCGTCCATCTCCTGCATAGTAAGCGGAGGCTGTGGGATATTCTGCACCACATATACACCATTGGGATACGGTTCTACCAATACCTTTCCAGTGAATGGATCTGTATTGTCGTGCTGAATCTTAAAACTGGAAGCATATTTCTTCTTATCAGCTTTCATATCATCATAAGATGGTAATATTTCATGGTTATATAGACCAGAAATATCTTTTGTCTTATAAACGGTTCCTGGTATAAAGCTAATATCTTTCACCGCAATTCCACTGTTCAGTGCATCTGCTATTTCTACAATCGACTTTTCGCCCATACCATAGGAAATTAAATCTGCCTGACTATCTAACAGAATGGAACGTTTGAATGAATCTGACCAATAATCATAATGTGCCATTCGACGCAGACTTGCCTCAATACCTCCAATGATAATAGGTATATTTCGATAAGTGCGACGAATCAGATTACTATATACAACCGTTGCATGATCCGGACGTTTATAAGGAGCGCCTCCCGGTGTATAGGCATCCGATTCACGATGCTTTTTGGAAACATAGTAATGATTTACCATAGAATCCATATTACCAGAGGAAACGAGGAAACCAAGTCTTGGTTCACCCAATACGGTAATACTCTTGTCATCCTTCCAGTCTGGTTGTGCAATGATACCAACCGTATAACCATGTGATTGAAGGATTCTGGTTATGATGGCATGACCAAAGGAGGGATGATCCACATAAGCATCTCCTGTAACATATACAAAATCAAGTTGTTTTATACCAAGCTCTTCTACTTCTTCCATACAAATTGGAAGAAAACCATTTGCAATAGACATAATTTTAATTCCTTTTCAAAATATCAACTTCTTCGGATGTTAATTCACGGTAGTCACCTTTTGTAAGTGACTTTCCAAGAGAAAGTCCACCCATAGACAATCGTTTTAAGTAAGTTACCTCCCCACTAATTGCCTGTATCATACGTTTCACTTGATGAAAACGACCTTCTGTTATTGTGAGTTCAATAACATAGGTGTTTTCTTCTGTTTTTATTATCTCTACCTTTGCAGGTAAAGTTTTCTTCTCATCTCCAATATCTACTCCTTGCTCTAAAGCCTGACGTTTTTCTGGTGTCATTATCCCATTACATTCTACATAATAAGTTTTTGCAACATGCTTTTTCGGTGAAAGCAATCTATGAGAAAGCTCACCATCATTTGTAATCAGCAAAAAACCTTCTGTATCTTTATCTAACCGTCCAACCGGAAAAAAATCACTGGAAAGTTCTTTTGGCAATAAGTCCATTACTGTTTTATCGTGATTATCTTTAGTTGCTGTAATGACTCCTTCTGGCTTATGTAATAAGAAATATCTATATTTTTGGTAAGCAAGCGTTTTACCTTTGCATGTAACACAGTCACTGTTTTCATTTATTTTAAAATCTGCTTTTGTGATTGTTTCACCATTTACAGTTATCATTCCTTTTTTTATAAAATCCTTTACCTGACTTCGTGTTCCCATCTGTAGGTCAGCCAAATATTTATCCAGACGCATATTGTGCGACCTCCTGCATAAATTATATTAAACAATTATATGTAACCAATCGTTACCTCATAAGTATACATCAATCTTATAGTAACAGAAAGAAATATTTATCAAATGATGATGAAATATATTGTAATGGCACTTTTTTACCTAGGTTTTATCGGAATCCTACTTTGTTTTCCTGATTATACGATCGAGTATGCCTATCAAGGTCTAACGCAATGGGCAACCAGAATGGTCCCTACTCTTTTCCCATTTATGATAATCAGTTCCATGATAATACACACAGGCGTAGATGCGTATTTCACAAAAATGCTAAACCCCTTTTTGAAACACTTGTTTCCTTGCAATTCAAATGGGCTTTATGCTATTGTTATGGGATTTTTATGCGGTTTTCCCATGGGTGCAAAAGCTACTTGCGATTTACAAAAGAATAAAAAAATTTCAAAACCAGAAGCAGAATATCTTCTTGCTTTTTGTAATAACATAGGACCAACTTATTTTTTTGGGGGTGTGTATCCTCTTTTGGAACAGAACGGATATCATAATAAATTGCTTTTATTGTTTGGACTATATGGTATTCCACTTTTATATGGTGTGTTTTTAGGCAAGCTTAAACAGACAGATTTTTTATCAAAACCGTTGTCTGATAGCACTTGTATGGAACAAGTGGTTCACGTCCCAATCGCAACAGCACTAAGACTAGCCTGTTTAAGCAGTATCCAATCAATTCTGTTATTGGGGGGATATGTTACCTTTGTGAATGCATTTCTTGCAATACCAGAGTTATTGCATTTTTCTGGTATAACGAAATCGATTTTAGGAGGTTTCCTTGAAATTGTGTATGGAATACCAGGCATTTTTTATAACAAACAACTTCCTTCACAGTGGAAAGCTTTTTTCATTATGATAACTTTAAGTTTTAGCGGCATTTGTTGCATGCTTCAAACTAGTAGTATAATAATTGAAGAAAACTTGTCTATGAAAAAATATCTCTTTCATAAGATTATCATTACAGGGATTGCTACTATATACTATTTTGTTATTTTTATATAATATAGTTCTCATCGTAAAAGTAAAACCCACAGTATCCTGTGGGTTTTATGCCTAAATGACATCTAATTCTTCATTGTTTCCTGAATCTACAGAAGGTGTTTCTTCTTCAATAGAAGGAGGATTTAATTCAGCCCTATTTGTTGATACAATGGTGTCAATATTATTCAAATTAGAAATCATAGTATTATAATCTTTTGTAGAAACTTCAATGGAATGTTTAATAATATTTTCCAAATTCGCAAGAATATCATCTGTATACTGCATTGCTGCTGTTTTTACATTATTTGCCTCAATGGTGGCACTATCAAGGATTTCCTGCGCCTGCTTCGTCGCTAATTCAACAATTTCATTCGCCTGAGCATAAGCTTGTTGCATAATCTGATGTTCACTAATCAGTTCATTTGTCTGTATCGTTGCATCGTTGATTAATTCTTGTGCTTTTTGCTTAGCATCATTTAAAATAGCTTCCTTATTACTGATAATCTTCTGATAGCGCTTAATCTCTTCTGGTGTCTTCATTCTTAATTCACGAAGAAGTTCATCAATCTCGGCTTTGTTTACCATGATGATATCGGTAGAAAACGCTTTGTATTTACAATTATCAATGTATTCTTCAATCTCATCAATTAACTGTTCTATTCTGCTACTCATATTCACCCTCCATATTTTCAAAACAGTAAAAATAGTGCGTGCCAGCGCACGCACTTTGGCAAGAATTTCTGTCGAAATTCTTGTTTAACTACCACTACGTTACAGCAATTTTCTTTTCTATAAAAAGTAATACTATTTATCTTTGTATTTGTCATGTACAAGCTCTACAACAAAGTTAGGTACAAGCTGAGAAATGTCACCATGAAAGGCAGCAATTTCTTTTACGCTGGATGAACTCAGATAGGCGTATTCCAAACTTGTTGTCAGAAATACAGTATCCAAAGAACCATCTGACAATTTTCTGTTTGTTTGCGCAATTTGAAGTTCATATTCAAAATCTGTTACCGCACGCAGACCACGCACAGAAACATGTATATCTTTTTGCTTCGCATAATCTACCAATAACCCACTAAACGAATCAACAGATACATTTGGTAAATCCTTTGTCGCTTCCTTTAATATACTAACACGTTCCTCGACAGAAAACAACGCATTCTTAGCCTTATTGTCTAAAACACTCACCGTAAGGTGATCAAACATTTTGGAAGCTCTTTTAATGATATCCAGATGTCCTAATGTCAATGGATCAAAGCTTCCTGGATAAATTGCAGATTTCATGATATTTTATTAACTCCTTTTAACAAATACATGTTTATTGGTTTTGTATAGCTTTTCCTTTGTAACAATAAAACCAAATGATGAAACGTAATCAAAATCCGTATCCAAGGCTGATTCAATAACAATCAATGTGTCTTCTGTAACATAAGGACAATCTTTTAAAATTTCTAACGCTTTTTTCTCGTATTGCTGATTGTATGGTGGATCCATAAAGATAATATCAACCTCATCTCTAATACTACCACGCAATGCAGCGAAAACATCTTGCTTTAATACAACAGACTGCTCTTGAAAGCGTGTATGCGCAATATTGTCATTAATACAATCAAGTGCCTTTTGATTATTTTCAACAAAATACGCTTTTCTTGCGCCACGACTAATAGCTTCAATACCAATTCCACCACTTCCCGAAAACAAATCTACAAAAACAGATCCCGAAAGATAAGGCATAAGCATATTGAACAAAGTTTCTTTAATTCTGTCTGTTGTCGGACGCGTGTCTAATCCGGCAGGAGTCTTTAGGTTAAGGCTTCTTGCTGTTCCGGCAATTACTCTCATATTTTTTCCTTTCTAAAAAGATGGGAAGTTCGTTATGCACGAACCTTTGTACCTTTAGAATCTCTCTTATTGAGCTTTAATTTATTTAAGTCCATCTTTTTACCTTTATATTTGATAACATTTTCTATACCATTTTGTGTGTAGTATACTTTTTCAAGGTAATCCTTGTCCCCCATTTTCATACCACGTACACCAATTGCATTCTTTTTCTTTTCCGGGATTTCCTCAATCGCAAAGCGAAGGAAATAACCTTCTTTAGAACGAAATACAATGTTTTGCTGCAAATTCAAAATTACAATACTAAGTACTTCATCACCTTCATTTAATTTTGTCGCCACAACCGCTCTCTTAGCAACATCAAATTCGCTACCATTAACAATCTTACACATAGATTGCTTTGTAACAAACAGCATACGATAAAGATTTAATTCAGACTGACTGGTAATGGTAATAATGTCCTCTGTACTTGAATTGTAATTACTAATATTATCAATCGGCATTCCTTTATCTCTAAGTCTTCCAAATGGAATATCCGTTACTTTTATTGTATAAAGCTGTCCAGTATTTGTAAAGATGCACATTCTGCCGGTATTCTTACTCTTAATAACATATTTAAAGTCAGTATGTACAGTTTCTTTGTTACGTTCATAAGTAGGCATATCAATAGTCTTACAATAACCAAACTTGTCCATTAAGAACATAACATCCATTTCTTCCATTTTTTTCTCTTCGTAAACAGCTTCTTCTGCATTTTCAATGCTGGTTCTACGTTTTCTTGCATATTCCTTTTTTATCGCATCAAGATCCTGCATAATTACCTGTGCCATAGAATCTCTACGCTCCAGAATATCTTCATATCGGTAAATATTTGCAGTTGTTTCCTTATGTTCCTTCATCAGAGCTTCAATTTCCAAACCAATCAATTTATAAAGACGCATATCAAGGATTGCATTCGCCTGCTTTTCTGTAAAGTTAAGCTGCGAAGCCATAACTTTCGATTCCTTGGAGCGGAAATTGATGCCCTCGGTAATACCGCTTGTAAGACAACTTTTAACCATAGAACGGTCCTTAGAACCACGAAGAATCTCAATGATCAAGTCAATAATATTGCAGGCTCTAATTAAACCTTCTTGAATTTCGCGTTTTTCAAGTTCTTTATTTAATAATGTATTGTATTTTCTGGTATTAATCTCATATTGAAATGCAACATTTTTAGCAATAATACTTTTGAGTCCAAGTGTCTCTGGACGTCCATCTGCGATGGCAATCATATTTACACCAAAAGTATCTTCTAAACGTGTCTTTTTATAAAGAAGATTTTTGAAATTCTCAACATCTGTATCTTTTTTCAATTCAATAACAATACGAATACCCTCTTTTGAGGACTGATTCGAAATATCAACAATCTCCGGTGCTTTTTTCTGTTCATAAAGAGCAGCTACATCCTGTAAAAACTTACCTATTTTTGCACCAATCATAGTGTAAGGAATCTCAGAAATTACAAGATTTATTTTCCCACCCTTTATCTTTTCAACTTCAATTTTTCCTCGAACCTTTATCTTACCGGTACCTGTTTCATAGATGCTTAAAAGATCATCCTTGTTGCAAACAATACCACCTGTTGGAAAATCAGGTCCCTTTACATATCTCATTAATTCTTTGGTTGTTATATTTTCATCCAGCATATATGCCTTCATGGCATCAATAACTTCACCAAGATTATGCGGTGGTATACTGGTAGCCATACCTACGGCAATACCTTCAGAACCGTTTACTAAAAGATTTGGAAATCTACAAGGTAATACCTCTGGCTCCTTCTCTGTTTCATCAAAGTTAGGTATAAAATCGACAACATCTTTGTCTAAGTCAGAAAGTATTGCATCTTGTGTTACTTTCTGCAAACGTGCCTCTGTATATCGCATAGCGGCAGCGCCATCACCTTCAATGTTACCAAAGTTACCGTGACCATCAATTAATGGCATGCCTTTCTTAAAATCTTGTGTCAATACAACCAGCGCGTCATAAATAGAGCTGTCACCATGCGGATGATATTTACCCATGGTATCACCTACAATACGTGCACTTTTTCTATATGGTCTGTCATAACGAATCCCCAGTTCATGCATATCATATAAGGTTCTACGTTGTACAGGCTTTAATCCATCTCTGACATCCGGTAAAGCTCGCGCAACAATAACACTCATTGCATAATCAATAAAGGATTTCTGCATGGTATCCGAATATTCGGTTTTAATTATCTTCTCTTCCATGTTTGCCTCCAAAAAGGTTTTTAAATATCAAGCTCGGCATCCGTTGCATGCTCATAGATGAATTTTTTTCTAGGAGCAACATCTGTGCCCATCAGCATTTCCGTGACCTCGGAAGCCATTCTTGCATCTTCTATTTCTATCTGTTGTAAAATTCTTGTCTCAGGATTAAGTGTTGTATCCCATAACTGCTGGGCATCCATTTCACCAAGACCTTTATATCTTTGAAGCGTAAAAGCACCTTTATGGTTCTTACGATATTTTTCAAGCGCTTTATCATCATACAGATACTCTTCTTTACCTTTTGCAGGCATTACCTTATATAAAGGAGGCGTTGCAAGATAAACATGTCCTTCGTAAATTAATTCCGGCATAAAACGATAGAACAAGGTTAATAATAACGTACTGATATGAGCACCATCAACATCGGCATCCGTCATGATAACAATCTTATTATAGCGAAGCTTGGTAATATCAAAATCATTACCATAGCCTTCTGAAAATCCACAACCAAAAGCATTAATCATTGTTTTGATTTCTGCATTTGCAAGAACTTTATCAATACTTGCCTTTTCAACATTTAAAGTCTTACCACGAATAGGTAGGATCGCCTGATAACTTCTATCACGAGCAGATTTTGCACTACCTCCCGCAGAATCTCCCTCTACAATAAAAATCTCGCATTTACTATAATCCTTTGACTCACAGTTTGCAAGTTTTCCATTAGAGTCAAAAGAAAACTTCTGCTTCGTTAACATATTGGTTTTGGCACGTTCTTCTGTTTTTCTGATTTTAGCAGCCTTTTCAGCACACGCAATAACGTTTTTTAGTGTTTCAACATTACGATCAAAGAAACGTGTAACTTCATCACCAATAACCTTGCTGACAACCTTAGCGGCATCCTGATTATCCAGTTTTGTCTTTGTCTGACCTTCAAAACGTGGTGCTGGGTGCTTAATAGAAACAACAGCTGTCATACCGTTTCTTACATCAGCACCAGTAAAATTAACATCTTTATCTTTTAAAATATTTAATTCACGGGCATAAGTGTTAATTACATTTGTAAACACCGTTTTAAAGCCGGTAAGATGTGTACCGCCTTCCGCATTATAAATATTATTGCAAAATCCTAATACATTTTCATGGAATTCATTTACATACTGGAACGCACATTCTACAGTAATATCATCGCTTTTTCCAGTTAAATAGATAATATCATGAACAGCATCTTTATGCTTGTTCAAATCCTTGATATAACCGATAATACCTTCTGGTTCGAGAAAAGTTACCTTATCAGGAACCTCACCTCGCAAGTCTTCAAATATAATAGTAAGTTTGGGGTTCAGATAAGCCGTTTCATGAAGGCGGCTCTTTACTTCTTCTGCCTTGAACCATGTTTTGTCAAAAATACTTGGATCTGGCGTAAAATTAATGGTGGTTCCGGTTTCCTTTGTCTTACCAATAACAGGAAGTAAACCATCGACAAGTTCTGTAACAGGGTTACCATAAGCATACTGATCCTGATAAATCAGACCACCATTTCGAACGGTTACAGTAAGTTGTGTAGAAAGTGCATTTACAACAGAAGAACCTACACCATGCAAACCACCACTGGTTTTATAAGCAGCATTATCAAACTTACCTCCGGCATGAAGTGTCGTAAAAATAATACGTTCTGCACTAACACCCTTTGCATGCATTCCAACAGGAATACCTCTACCATTGTCACTAATGGTTGCTGAGCCATCCTTTTCTAAAGTAACACGAATCTCATTACAAACACCTGCAAGATGTTCATCTACGGAGTTATCTACAATTTCATATATTAAATGATTCAAGCCCTTAGTAGATACACTACCAATGTACATACCAGGTCTTTTTCTTACAGCTTCTAAACCTTCCAAGACGGTAATACTCGAAGCATCATAAACATTATCTGTTTTAGTCATGTTACGCTCCTTCATTGCGTTGATAATAAATCAAAAACGATATTATGTCTACATAATACCATCATGATATTATAACATAACTTTTTTTGATTGCAAACAGAAAATGCAGAAAAAGCAAACATATGTTTATTGTGCATATTTTTTGTTTTATATGAAACTACTATCTTAAAGCAATATCAAAAAATTGTATTTGTTTTTGTACACGTTTTACCAAAATAGAATAAAGGAGCAAAAAAATTTGTGCACTTATTTCAATACAAGCATTGCAAATGAATAGAAATTGTATACAATAGTAATTGTGGTAAGACGCAAATCTACAAAACACAACAGTATAAACGCTTTCAGATAAAATATATTAATCTAATAAATTGGAGGAATTGAAACATGATGTCCGGATTTGGTACAATGATTGAAAAATTGAAAAAAAACCCGAAATCAATCGTATTTACAGAAGGAACCGATCCTCGTATTTTAGAGGCTGCTTCTAGACTTTTGGCCAGTAGCTTTCTTAGTCCTATCCTTGTAGGAAATGTTGATGCTGTATATCAGGCTGCAGAAGAAGCAGGATATAATATTCGAGGTGCGCTAATTATAGACCCTAAAAATTATGAACGTTTTGATGAGATGGTTGAATTATTCTGCGAACTTCGCAAGAGCAAAGGAATCACCCCTGAGCAAGCCAAAGATATTGTATCACAACCAAATTATTTTGGAACTATGCTAGTAAAAATGGGCGTTGCAGATGCATTACTTGGTGGCGCTACTTATTCTACTGCTGATACCGTGCGTCCTGCACTTCAGATTATCAAAACAAAGCCGGGATATTCTATTGTTTCCTCTTGCTTTATTTTGGTTCGTCCCTCTGCAACTGGTGAAAACGAAGTTCTTGCAATGGGCGATTGTGCTATCAATATCAAACCAACAGCAGATGAATTAGCAGAAATGTCTGGTGAAATTGCAGCATGTGCTAAAATTTTCGGTATCGACCCTAAAGTTGCATTTTTAAGCTACTCTACTATGGGTTCTGGTACAGGTGAAGATGTTGAAAAGATGCGTGAAGCAGCCGAAAAAGCCATTAAGAAATATCCTGATCTTCCTATTGCAGGAGAACTTCAGTTTGATGCAGCGGTATCTCCAAGAGTTGCTCGCACAAAATGTAAGGATACTACCGTTGCAGGACATGCAAATACCTTTATTTTCCCTGACATTAATGCCGGAAATATTGGTTATAAGATTGCACAGCGTATGGGTAACTTTGAAGCATATGGTCCGATTCTTCTCGGTTTAAATGCTCCTATCAACGATTTGTCTCGTGGTTGTAACGCAATTGAAGTATATTCTATGGCTATCATTACAGCTGCACTTGCATAACATCATTTCATATAATATTGACATTCTTATAAAGCAAAAAATCCTCTGGCTATTTATTTAACCAGAGGATTTTTTACGCAAAAATTCTATCTACCAATAAAATGGTATTATATTAACTTTTTACAGCACGCAATTGCCAAAGAACCAGGTCCGATGTGACAAGAAACACTTAATGACAAATGATCAATATAAATCGGGTAATTAGGGAACATAGCCTGTAGCTCGTCCTTTAACTGATTTGCTGCTTCTTCATTCTGGGTATGTGCAATTTCCAAATAAAACTGATTTTCCTCAGAAATACCGCCAAAACGATTTTCCATATCACTCTTAATTGCATTCATCATAATTGATTTTGCCTGTGAAATAGTTCTTGCTTTTGCAAAAGCATCCAATTTTTCTCCATGAATTTGCAGAACCGGCTTCAAACGAAGCAAAGTTCCAAGCGCTGCAGCTGCTGGTGTAATACGTCCACCTTTTTTCAGATAATGTAACGTATCAATCATAATATAAATACTAGAATTGAATTTATCTGCTTCTAAGATCTCTTTAATCTCCTTGCTGTTTTTGCCTTCTTTAGCAAGTGCAACAGCATCCAATGTTGCCTGTCTCTGTGTAACAGAGATTCTCTGATTATTTACAACCTGAACCTTATCATCATAATCCTGTGCAAGCATCATTGCTGTCTGGCAAGAACCACTAAGTCCGCTCGACATCGGAATGTGCACGATTTCATCATAAGTATTCAAGAGATTGTCCCATAACTGAATGATAGAATCCGGTGATGGCTGAGATGTAGAGATATCCGCATTCTCTGCTAATCTTTTGTAGAATTCATCACGACTTAACGTAATTTCTTCGTAATAAGTCTCACCTTCAATCATAAAAGGCATAGGAACTACACTAATTCCCAATTCTTTTGCCTGTGCCTGTGTAATACCACTATTACTATCTGTTACTATCGCAATCTTTGCCATATTATCACTTAACCCCCTAAAGACGTTAATTCAACTATTTAAAATAACTTTTTCAACCTTTTCTATTCTAATGTCAGATGTTAATAAAGTCAACACTTGCGGCAATATTCTCGTTATAGTATCCCCAAAAGTCTTGCTCATCTGCACTTAACATCTGTTCTTTATCAGCATATCGCTTATATAATGCAGTAGCACATTCCTGTGCATCTTGTAAAATAGAAGCATCCTGATAAATATCTCCCAAATGAAAACGAAATTGTCCACTTTGCCTAATACCAAATAAATCTCCTGGTCCGCGCAACCGCATATCCTCAGAAGAAATAAAAAAGCCGTCATTCGACTTGTTCAAAACTTGCAATCGTTCTAACGTATCCTGCTGTTTTGATGTACTTACAAAGATGCAATAAGATTGATGCTTTCCTCTTCCAACACGGCCACGAAGCTGATGGAGCTGAGCAAGTCCAAAACGCTCTGCATTTTCCACCATCATAACCGTAGCGTTAGGAACATTAATACCAACCTCTATAACCGTAGTCGATACTAATACCTGTATTTGTCCTTGCGCATATGCTTCCATAATAGCATTTTTTTCTCTTGGTTTCATCTGACCATGAAGATAAGCGACCTGTATAGAAGGAGGCAATGCAGTTTTTAATTTTTCTGTATAATCGATAACATTTTCCAATAGAGCATGACTTCCCTCTTCGTCTTCAGAAGCTTCCACCATAGGACATATTACATACGCCTGTCTGCCATTTGCAACTTCTTTCGCTATAAATTCATAGGCTTTTTTTCGATAATCCGTTCCAACCACACAATTTTTAATAGGAAGTCTGTTTGCAGGCAACTCATCCATGACAGAAATAGATAAATCGCCATATAAAATGATTGCAAGGGTTCTAGGTATCGGTGTTGCACTCATAACCAAAACATGTGTTTGAATACCCTTTTGTGCGAGAGTTTCACGTTGTTTTACACCAAAACGATGCTGTTCATCTGTTACAACCAACTTCAAATCATAGAATTCTACATCATCCTGTATTAAGGCCTGTGTACCAATAATTACATTGCATAAGCCAAGTTTAATTCTCTCTTTTGCATTTCTCTTTTCTTTCGCAGTAAGAGAACCCGTCAAAAGAACAGGTTTAAACGGAAGCTGATACTGTTCTATCATTTCCAAGAAAGATTCATAATGCTGCTTTGCTAAAACTTCCGTTGGCGCCATAAACGCAGCCTGTTTATGATTCATAACGCACATAAAAATGGCAAGAATAGCAACGATCGTCTTTCCAGAGCCTACATCACCTTGTACTAAACGATTCATCAAATGAGTAGAGCACAAATCATTTTCAATTTCTTTCCAAACCTTTTTCTGCGCATTGGTTAGTTCATAAGGTAATTTATCAATAAATTCTTGGCATGCATCTATTCTCATCATTGGAGAATCAACAATCTCCTGCTGAGTCATATCCTTTAAGGACATAACCGACATGATAAAAAATAAAAACTCTTCAAAAACAAGCCGTTTTCTTGAACGTACAAGCTGAGCTTTGTTTTCAGGAAAATGTATGTGATATATGGATTTTGTAAGATCTGGAAGCTGATATTCTCTCCTAATATATTCCGGTAGATAATCCATTTGAGAATCCATCTGTTCTAATACAATTCGAACCGATTTTGAAAGCGCCTGAGATGTTAATCCTTTTGTAATGCTATATATCGGTGTCAGCTTATTTAGATTTCTAGCATATTCTTCTTCAGAGACAATTTTAGGATGCTCCATTATCAATTTGTTTTTACGCTTGGTAACACGTCCACGCAAAATGTATTGTTTTCCTGCTTGAAGAGCATTCTTCATATATGGCATATTAAAATAAGTTAATTCGCACGAACCACTATGATCTCTGACCTGCACGGTTGTAATCGACATATTACGTCTAATATGAACCGTTTGTGGCGCAGAAATAACGGTGGCATGAATGGTATTCACTGCATCAGAACAAAGCTCTGAAATCAGCACAGCACCTTTCCACTCTTCATAATCTCTAGGATAATATTGAATCAGATCATTTACGGTATAAATATTTAGCTTATGATAAAAGGCAGCTGTTTTTTCACCAATGCCTTTTATTGTTGTGATTTCATCTGATAATTTCATACACTTTCCTATTCCATAAAAAAGGACGGTTTTTCCGCCCTTTTATAGTTCATAATATATCTATTCTGCCGACATAATATAAGAATAAATTGGCTGTCCGCCAAACTGTAATTCTACATCACAAGAATCAAAAGCTTCTTCCACTCTTGCAACAAGCTCGTTTGCTTGATCCTCTGTAATATCAGCACCATAATAAATACTAATCAATTCATAATCATTCTTCATGATTTCTGAAATCATCTCAAAAGCAACTTCTTGCATATCAGTTCCAACAGATAAGATTCCACTATCACCAATACCCATGTAATCACCCTGATGAATCTCTTTATCATCAATCATTGTATCGCGAACTGCATAAGTAACCTGTCCGGTAGCAACTTTTCCAGCCTCTTCTATCATAACAGCTTCGTTTTCCTCTACTGAAGCGTCAGGAACATAGTTAATAATAGCTGTAATTCCCTGAGGAACTGTTTTAGTTGGAATAACAATGATATTTTTATCCGTTGTTAAATCCTTTGCCTGATTTGCCGCAAGGATAATGTTCTTGTTATTCGGGAAGATAAAGATATTGTCCGCATTGATTTTCTCAATAGCATTTAACATATCTTCGGTACTTGGATTCATAGTCTGACCACCTTCAATAATGTAGTCAACACCAAGCGAACGGAATATTTCATTCATACCCTCTCCGATGGAAACGGTAATAAATCCTGTATCCTTATGCTCCATTGGAACTTCTGGCTCAGATATGGCTGACTTAGTTACATCAGCTGTTGAAGAATCCTGCATCTGCTTCTCCATCATATCAGAAACCTTTTCATCTCTTTCCAAACGCATATTTTCAATAATAATCGTTGTTAAGGAACCATATAATAAAGCTCTCTGCATCGCAAGTCCAGGATCATTGGTATGAACATGAACTTTAACAATTTCGTCATCAGCCACAACTACAATAGAATCACCAATAGATTCAAGATATTCTTTAAAATCTATCTCATGCTTAATATTGAATGGTTTATTCAACATAATAAGAAACTGCGTACAATAGCAGAACTTTATTTCGGCCTGTGCCTGCGCTTCAATATTTGGTGCCAGCGCACTCTTGTTTACAGAAGCCTGTGGAACAGCCTCGAAACTAAGATCTAATTCCTTACCTAAGAAAGCATCAAAAGCACCTTTTAATACTTCTACAAGACCTTGTCCACCAGAATCAACAACACCAGCCTGTTTTAAGACAGGGAGCATTTCCGGAGTCTGAGAAAGTACATACTCAGCTTCTTTAATCACTTCACTGATAAATACTTCTAAATCCTTTTCACCTGCAACTGCCAAATCATTTGCACGTTTTGCTGCACCTTTTGCAACGGTAAGAATCGTACCTTCCTTTGGCTTCATTACAGCCTTATAGGCAGTTTCAACAGCTTTTTCACATGCTGACGCAAGAATGGCAACATTAATCTCATCATACTCGCTGATTACCTTTGTAAATCCACGGAAGAGCTGTGAGAGAATAACACCTGAGTTTCCTCTTGCTCCTCTAAGAGAACCGGATGAAATAGCCTTAGCAAGAGAAGCCATATCTGGCTCTGCAATTGCTGCTACTTCCTTTGCTGCTGACATAATCGTCATTGACATATTTGTACCGGTATCACCATCCGGGACAGGAAAAACGTTCAGCTCATTAATCCATTCTTTTTTATGCTCCAAATTCTTAGCTCCGGCGAGAAACATCTTTGCAAGCAATTTCGCGTCGATCACATTAAAACCCACTTCAAAAAATCCTCCTTAATCTATCACTCGAACACCTTCAACAAAAATGTTGATTTTTTCGATTTCGAGTCCTGTAAAGTTTTCCACTTTATATTTGACATTACTAATCAGATTGTCGCATACAGTGACAATACTAACACCATAAGACACAATCACATGAAAATCAAGAATTAATTTATTATTAGCAATATTTACTGATATTCCATGAGTAATACTTTCTTTCTTTAGTAATTTAACCAAGCCGTCTTTTACATTTACTGAGGCCATTCCGACAATACCGAAGCACTCTACGGCAACACTGCCTGCGTACTGTGCGATAACTTCCGGGTCAATTATGATGTTGCCCAAATGGGTATTCATTGATCCTTTCATAGAAATCCTCCTTCTATCATCATTCTTGATAACTGTTATTTCTTTATTCATCCTCTATACAGTTACCAGTATCGCTACTATTATAACCGTATTTCGATAAAAAAGAAACATGTATTTCTATAGTTTTCTTTTATTTTTTATAAAAATCAAAATTATATCTTGCCAAACAGGTTTTTTTTTGGTAATATACTACTGTTGTGAGTCGAATGACTTAGTTTCGTCGAGGAGGTGCTAACTATGGCAAAGTGTGATGTTTGTGGCAAGGGCGTTCATTTCGGTAATAACGTAAGCCATTCTCATAGAAGATCCAATGCAATTTGGAATTCAAATGTTAAAAGAGTAAAATGCAAAGTAAACGGAGCTTCAAAGAGAATGCATGTTTGTACAAGCTGCTTAAGATCCGGATGCGTTGAAAGAGCTTAATTGATATTGTTTTATATGATAGAAAGTACATTTTGTGCTTTCTATTTTTTTGTGTAATAGGAAATTGCTGTAACATAGTGGCAGTTAGACAAGAATTTCGTAAGAAATTCTTGCCAAAGTGCGTGCGCTGGCACGCACTATTTATTCCTACTAATTAGCTGTGCATAAAAATAAAGAACTAATCTTGTAAGTTTACTTAACAAAGATTAGTTCTTTATTTTTATATAGAGCGCTTAGCTCACGCTTCATAATATTTTCTTTTTAAACTCTCATATTCTGCCTGAATTCGTAATAATGTATTTGTATCACCACATACATTGTCAGGATGAAATATTTTCATTAATTCTTTATAACGTTTCCTAAGAGCAAGCTCATTCGTAATACCACCAAAGAAAATACAACCTTCATATACAGTTGCATTCATATTCTGATTACGTGCAGTATTCGATGTACGTTGTTTTCTGTACTTACTCTTTTCATATTCAAAATTCAAACGCTCACATTCAAGTACTTTTTTATCTACAGAAAGTTGCCGAAATGCGTCTTCAATAATTTTTTGTTTTTTAGAAATCAACATTTCATTATTTTCAAAGCGCTTCTCTTCTATCTTAATACGCTTATTTAAAGCAGCTCGTTCTCTCTCAATAACCTTCTTTTCCTTTTGTAACTCATGGGAAAGCTCAATAAGCTCGTCCTTTTGCGCTTGAATTCTGACTTGCTCCTGAAACATCCAGATTTTCATCTTTTTGAGTTCATCTGATGTTTCAGCCTTCATGAGTCTTTCATCAAAATTCATTTTTATTACTCCCTTTATTAAAAATGCTAGCAATCAACATCAAATAAAATAAACCCCAATAATAATAAGAGAATAATTAGCAGGATTCCTATCCAAATATTTTTAAGCATTAACATAATGAGCATACCAATTCCAATCCAAAATAAGGTATATCCAATCAGTTTTTTCATAGAAACGCTCCTGTAAGCTCTCTTATTCTATTATATGATGTGCCTTTTATATGATTGCCATTTATTTTAAATCATCCTCAGGAAATGCAGCCTTGATTGCATCCTCGTTGCTTGGCATATTCTCCTTAGGAGCTGTAAAACGATCTACCAAATCCGGAATCATATCAAGTACCTTGGTCATACTATCCTGATTCTTAATGTTCACCAGCTTAATCTGCCCATTTTTAATAACAAGGACAGCACTTGGACTCATCTTGCCTGACATTCCACCACCGCCACCATTCTTCTTTTCTTGTACAGAGGCACCTGCACCAACGCCAAAAGTAACATCTACTAATGGAATAATGGTAGTATCACCTATCTGTGTTGGCTCGCCTACTACTGTTTTGGACGAAAGAAAACCTTCCATTCCCTTCATCATTGTTCCTACAATTTCTTGAAAACTATTATCTGCCATATCTTATTTTCCCTTCCGCACCAGACACTTGCGTAATCGCCTGATGTCTTTATCAAATAATACAATTAGGATTGTCCATATATAAATGTATACTGTTATTCTGCCCTTGCAGTAAAAATCGCCTTCCAGAACAGCTTGTTCAAAATTAGGACAAAGATCAATATATCCTTGATGAATCGGATACAGCATCCCCCATACACCTAATATGTCGCCCATTGTCGCCGGATCATCCATTCCAACATAAAGATTTACTTGAAATTTCTGAGGCCTAAGATTTTTAAAAATTCGTAATAACTGCTTCTTACACGCTACAAATGCAGCTTTAGTAGAATCCTTTTTAAGCAATTCTATATAATAAGTTATGTTATCCTTAAGTTCTTTTATTGTATCACATATCCTACGAATTGTGTACTTGATATTTCGAAAGATACCGATAGCTTTTGAAAAGGCAAGTTTTACTTTTTGAATAAATGTAAATTCATCTACTTCACGATTGACACCCATATCTTCATCTACGGTTGTTTCCGAAATAGAGATGTCCTTTAACTCAACCGTATCCTGTCCTTGTATCGTTGTTTTCTCAGCCTTGGTTATCTCTTTTACAGCTTCACTACTATTTTGTTCTTCCTTTGATGCAGCAACAATTTCCGGTGAAGTATTCCTATTTGTTTTTTTAGACTTTTTATCTTTCTTTTTTAAATTATCAAAAATTGAAATACCCAAAATTCGCAGTTTCATACGAAATGGCTGCTCCTTTTCATATTCTAACGAAAAAGATATGAAATGAAAAAGCCATGTTACTCTTGCACGAATCTGATAGGAATCCTTATAGAATCCATCTGCTTTATAGCGTATTGGTACGAATAAAATCAGACATAGTATAAATATCAGGATGCCTAATAGCATCAAAATGGTAATTCCAATCCATTTTAATATGGTTAAAACCACTGTTAGCATATTTACCCCTTATTGTAACTATTTATTGTTGTATACAAGTAACTATTCAGCACCTTCATAGTCACATACAAAACGATCGAATATCATAATTCCCTGTTTTATCATGTATATCCATCAAAATTTGCTGTACAAGTTCTAGGGCTGCACTATAACTATCCGCAATCCCTAGTACAAACGGAGGATTCTTACGATAATAGGGCTGTTTTAATATAAGTCCTTGATAGATATTCATTAAATCATTTTGTTCCGCTAAAGTGATTACATAGACAAAAGGAACTGCTTTTCCCATCTTTAATCTCCAGACAATCTGTCTCTTTTTCTTTTGCAGGGATGGACTTATATATAATTTTTTGTAAAAACGCATATGAATCATCTCCTATTTTATCCCGAAAAACAGTAAGTTATGTAACCATGTATATTCTATCACAAAATATATAAATTTAAAAGAAGGTCTTTTTGCAAAGACCTTCTCCACTATAGGGGCTTTACCCACTGTTTTCTTTTTCTCAATTCCTGATATTCTTGATACGCTTGTTCAAGTATCTGCTTCTCATTTGAGAATTTCAACAAATGATATGCTTCATGATATTTGTAATAACCGGAATCTTCAAAAAATTCTTCTTTTTGAGGCTTACTGTAATAACTATCAGCCATCATCAAATACCAATGAACCTCTTTGGTAACAACATCCTGTGGAACAGAAAATGTGTATTCACTTTTCCCAATATACTTCATCACAGTTGCTTTTACTCCAGATTCTTCAAAAACTTCGCGAAGAGCCGTTTCGATATGTTTTTCTCCCTCTTCTACGGTTCCTTTTGGCAGAACCCAACCTTCATATCTATTCTTAAAATTCTTATATAAAAGAAGAATTTTACCTCTGAATATAACGACGCCTCCACAACTTGTTGCTTCAATCATGGCGTTTTCCTCCTGTATGGTGCATCGCAACGCTATTCAATACTCTCTAAAATACTGATAATCTGTCCCGTTTCAAATGGTTTGGTAACAAATTCAGCAGCTCCGAGCTTAATTGCTTCTAGCATTTTCTGCTTCTGTCCGGCAGCAGTTACCATAATAACTACAGCATCTGGATCAAATTCCTTAATTTTAGTCAATGTCTCAATACCATCCATAACCGGCATGGTAATGTCAAGTGTTACAAAATCAGGTTGTAATTCCTGATATTTATCAAATCCCTCTTCACCATTTGTGGCTTCAGCAAGAACTTCATAATTATTCGCTTCCAAAATATTTCTTAAAATACTTCTAGATGTTTTAGAGTCGTCAATAATGATAGCTGTACGCATGTTGTATCTCCTCACTTTATCAAATTGTTACTGATATATTTCATATACTACACGGAAACAAAAACCATTTGCGTGAATTGGAATCACAAATAATGGATTATCCTTTAAATATAGCCCCTCCATAGCATAATCAGGTGAACTCATATCAATCATAATATCACCGTAACTCAGATTAGTAGCAAACAGACCATTTACGCAGTTGATAAACTCTCCTACATTATCAAGGGCGTCTTCATTTACTTCTTCATACTTATCTCCGGTAAAATAATTAGCAATCCCAAGAAGATTATCTCCTAGACCACTAATATAAACCTTGAAATTCATATCTCCGTTCACGGTCTGCCCTGCATAACTGTCAAGCTGTACGGCATTAGAAGTATATGCTTTATCAAGATACACTTCCTTATCAATCAGACGTTTTAACGTCTGAAGTAAGGTTACAGTAAGCTCATGCAAATGGTGATTCTTTAGCGGTACAAAGATTCTTATAATTTCTTCTAAATCATTCAGTACCAATGAATTCATTTGCGCATCTGTGTACTCATATTCTGTTTCAAAAGAACTAATAATCTGATTCAGTTGATCCAGTCTAATATACTCTTCATTTACCAAAAGCTGCATGAATTTCATAAAGGAATTCGTCTGAAAAGAAGTCAACTGTTCTAATCTGTCATCTGAAATCAATCCTTCTTTTACAGCTATCTCGCCAAACTCTTCTGCTTCATTCAAACTCTCAAGCAAAGTCTGAACTTGTGCAGGCAATAAGATTTTGCGTACAAGTACAATTGTCTCAATCTTTGCCGTAACCTCTTGTGGAACCGGTAATAATTGTTCTAATTGCTCTTGTGTAATACATTTTTTTTCTACTAAATAATTTCCAAATAAACGGTTAAGCATATTCCAGCCCCCTTCTGTTGTGCATTTACGGTATTTAAAATACACCTTATAATTAATATACAACATTTTTCAAGAAATTACAAAGTATTATTCGCAAATTTTTGCTATTTTTCACAATATTTCAGTTTTAATTTCTAGTTCGTGTAATATTCATCGAAAATTCGTCTTGCAATCGGAACGGCATATTCTCCACCTGATCCACCACCTTCAACAATTACCGTGACTTGAATCGGATTATCTGTATCATAAGAAAATGCAGTAAACCAAGCATGTGATTCTGACGAAGAATTACTAAATTCAGCAGAGCCTGTCTTACCGGCTGCTTTATAATTATCACTTTGCAAACGAGTTCCGGTTCCTTCTTCTACAACAGAAATCATCAATTCCTGTAAAGTAAGTGCTTCTGACTGCTCGATTAACTGACCTAACGTCTCTGGTTCAAATCTTTTAATAACAGTACCATTAGCTGTTTCTACATGATCTATCATATATGGAACCATCATCTTTCCGTCATTTGCAATCATTGCTGTAATCATAGCCAAATGCAAAGGTGACATTTGTGTTGTTCCTTGACCGATAGACGTCTGTATCATATTCGTGTCACTAATGTCATCCGACATGTTTATTTTGCTTGAATTTGACACAAAATCAACGGGTAATTTCTGATTAAAAAACAAAACATCTAATGTTTTAGCAAATTCAGTACGTTCCAAATTTATACCTATGTTCGCAAACGAGGAATTGCATGATTTAGCAAAAGAAGTTTGAAAATCCAACTCCCCATGCTTGGTACCATGGTAGCATCGTATCGTACTGTCTCCTTTCGTAAAAGAACCACAACACTCATATCCATAATCATCATAGCTGTTTGGATTTTCACGAATATATTCCAATGCCGTGAGAATCTTAAAGGTAGAGCCTGGTGGATATAACCCTTGCGATACTCTGTTTACCAGAATCGAACTATCATCATCCTCAATAACAGTTTGCCACTTGTCCATTAAGGTATTTGGGTCAAAATCCGGTTTTGATACCATAGCCAAGATTTTTCCCGTATGCGGCTCTGTCACAATCACAGCCCCTTCATAGATGCCTAGTGCATTGAAGGCAGCCTGTTGTAATTCCGTGTCAAACGTTGTGTATACCGTATTTCCCATGTGTTTTATGTCAGCAAAACTGTCTTGCATTTTCTGTCCCAAAGATACATCAGAAGATACCAAAAAAATATTGGCTGACTGCTCCACACCCATACGGCCATTTTCAGCATATCCTATTGCATGCGCAAATACTTCACTATATGGATAATATCTGCGTTCTCCTGTTTTTTCCTGCAGGGTCGTAGCCAGAATCGTTCCATCAGCTGCTAAGATGTCACCTCGTATTGTTTTGGAAGCTAATACTTCCTGACGCTTGGTATTATAAGTATTGTTAATTACCTGCACACTATCAAAATATACATAATGTGCCAAGTATACTGACATTGCCGCAAAAAGGCATACAAACGCACCAGAAATTATGCTAATTTGCATTGACGTACCAGGTCGTTCTTCTTCCTCTTCATCTAATAACAAATCATGTCTCTGATAAATACTCTGAACAAGAGAAAGCATCAATAAAGTAGCCAGAGCAGAACTTCCACCATAGCTTATCAAAGGAAGTGTAACACCAGTAAGAGGTATAAACTTGATGTTTCCACCAATTGTTAAAAACAACTGGAAAATATAAGTAACCGCAAGTCCGTATGCAGAAAGCTTCAAAAAGCGGTCTTTACAAAAATATGCCACATGTGCCATTTCCATAAAAAGATTTAAACAAAGCAAAATCAGACAAATCCCATAGATAACACCAAATTCTTCACAGATTGCAGAAAACACAAAATCCTGCTCTACATAAGGAATGGTATTTGGCATACCACCACCAACACCAAGCCCAAACCAGCTTCCTGTTCCTATTGCAAAAAGAGATTGTGCGATCTGATATCCTTTACTGTCAATATCTGCCCATGGGTCAAGCCATGCTGCCACTCGGACCTGTACATGAGAAAAGAGCATATATGCCACATAAGAGGCAGCCATAGCACCGGATAAGCCAAGAAACAGATAGCGTTTTCTAGTAGTCGCTATATAAAGCATAACAATATAAACAGTAAAATAAATCAAAGCACTTCCTAAATCCCTAGATGCTACTAATGTCAGAACATGTATAGCCGCAAGAATGGCGGATATGAAAATATGTCGAAATTTCTCTGCCCGATATAACATTCCTGCAAGAAAAAATACATAGGACATTTTAATAAATTCCGATGGTTGAAATGCAATTCCCATAATAGAAAAGGAAATTTTAGAACCATTGGTCATGCTACCTGCAATCAATACAGCACATAATATACCTATGCCTAATACAGCAAAAAGGTATCTACATTTCCGCAATAATTTAAAATGATCGGAAATGACAGGAATAAATAATGCTACAATCAAAGAAACTGCGACAATGGCCAATTGTCGTATGGAACGTGTAACCGATAGCCTTGTCAACACAACGAAGCTAATAGACAGTAGCATGGCTGTATGATTAAGAATTAACCGATTCGTTTTGGGATAGATTGCTCTCATTAATACCAAAAACGAAAAAATAGCTATCATCTGAAAAAGCATTAAAAAGAGGTATTTTAAATCCATTTTCACAGATAGTAAAACAAGACCACCAGTGAGATGATTTATAAAAATAAATATATTTTGCATTACCAATGCAAACCGCTTTCTTCTACTATCCTCAAAAGGTATTAAAAGGAAGCTTGTTAATACATACAGTAGCATATTTACGATTAAAATATAATTTGATAACTCAATAACTGCTTTTAACATGGTTGATTATTCTACCCCGCGTTTATAATGTCCATTCGTGAACTGCTGATACGGAAACTCCGTGCTACAATCTCTGCCCTTTTCATAAGAAGTAAATGCATCGAAATAAAAGGCAAGTATTTCTTTTGTTTCTATCTCGTTTTCTAATGTAAATTCGATACGATATACTTCACAATTATAAGAAAGCAACGTCTTTAACTGGCTATGCAAAGACATCGGAACGGTATTGTATAAAATATTGTAACAATGTAAACAATTCTGCAAAATAGGAAATCGGTTCTGATAACGATCTGTCAAATAAAATATCGCCGGTTTTGTATCTGTTCTATTTTCGCAACGTTCTAATGTTTTCCTTATACAATTAGCCGAATACATCAGCGGAAGTCTACCATATACCAACATTTCATTTGCTTCTATATTGCCAAGAGAGTTTATTTCTTTTTTATTTAATTCCACAGGTAATGTTGTACGATGGAATAATGTTTCATACAGCTTCAGCGTTTCTTGATTCCATGCATATACAGAATAGTCTGCGATATACTCACCATTATAACCAGTCTCCTGAAGCCACTGAAATGTCTCTATATTTCGAATCAAAACACCTGCGAAAAGAGACTGATTTAAATATTTTGCAAGTTTTTCAAGATGCGGATAAGAACGCTTTCTTACAATACAAGGCATAGCAAGATAATATTTTATATAGGAATATTTTTGCATTTGTTGTATTATTTGTTCCGCATTGTGCTCTAATAATAAATCAGACGAAACGTAAATACCTTGCATCTGTTCCCTTTCCGTATTCTCAAGAACCGTTTTAAACTGTTCATAAGTTGAAACTAATACATATAATGCCTTTTGGGATTGTTCTACTTTTTCTGACATTGGGAAATTTGTCAGCTTATACACAGGTTGCTCATTCGAAACAGACCTTTTATGAAACGGCTCTAAAATGGTTTCTTCTAAAGCAAGGCAAGCCTGTCGTCTAAGTTCATTCAATGCTTTAACTGGCATGAATGAAACCTGATCTGTTTCCACGGTCAGTTTGTCCATCTGAAAATGAGTATCTCCAAGCTTGCATACTTTATTGCAGATATCTTCTTCCAAAAGTGGTCGGTTCATCGCAGCACTTACCATATCTCCTGTTACAGATACGGAAATATCCTGATAATACAAGGTTAGCTTTGCCGGTTCATTCTGCATAACACGTATCGAACCATGAATCGGCAAGTTTTTTTTCGTATTCAGATATTGATTTCTTATATTCTGCAATACTTCTTCCGAACAACCAGAGTATCCTGGTTCTTTCAACGTAACCATTGATTTATGATTATGCTGTGTATAATAACCTGTACAAGTATCCGAACGAATATATAAGCCCCGCAAGATTGCCTCATCGACAGCAGATACCTTATATGATTTATACGGATTTGCAAGATATAAATCTATATATTTACGATACATTGCCGTTACTCCTGCAACATATTCCGGGCTCTTCATTCTGCCTTCTATCTTAAAGGAATCAATACCTGCTTCTATAAGCTTTGGAACTAAAGGTAATGTATACATATCCTTTAAGCTTAACGGATAAATGGTATCTCCCTTGGCATTTTTGTATGGTAAACGGCATGGACCGGCACAACGCCCACGATTACCGCTTCTACCACCTAAAATTGAGCTTAAAAGACACTGACCAGAATAACCATAACACATAGCACCATGGATAAAGGTCTCTATTTCAAGTCCTGTCTCATTTTTGATATCTTTTAATTCTTCCAAAGACAATTCTCTTGCGGGAACAATTCGACATGCTCCCAAATTCTTTAAAAATCTGGCTCCATGAATACCGGTAATCGTCATCTGTGTACTGGCGTGCAATTCTAATCCCGGAAAATGTTTCTTCAATATCTCAAATACGCCTAAATCCTGAATGATAACACCGTCAAGTCCTGCATCATATAATGGCTGTATATAAGGAACAAGCTCTGAAAGTTCTTTTTCCTTTACTAACGTATTAACCGTAAGATAGATTCTTTTTCCAAATAAATGTGCTATTTTTAACGCTTCTATAATCTCTTCCTGCGTAAAATTGTTTGCATACGCTCTTGCGCCAAACTTGCTGCCTCCAAGATAAACAGCATCTGCTCCGGCATTCATAGCTGCCATAAAACAGGAAAAATCTCCGGCAGGGGCTAATAATTCAACTTTTTTCTTATTATTTATCATATTTTTCATTCCTTTATGATTAGAAAAGGCTGTCATTTTCTACCCTGACAGCCTTTATCTTTCTTATGTATTCTATATTTTTAAGGTTCTATTACTTTCTCAAATCCTTTAATTCGGTTTCTAAACGAACCATTTCCTTAGAATTTTCCTGAAGCTTATCCTGCGTTTCTTTTAATGATTTTGAAGTATTTTCAAGCTTAATCTGTGTTGCAATCAATTCATGCTTCAAGTCATACAGTTCATTTTCTTTTGCCTTTAAATCTTGTTTTAAAACTTCAATCTGATCTTTTGCTTTAAAATAATCATCTGCAATATTTAGCTGAATCAGTACATTTCTTCTGTCAGAACTCTGTCGTTTGAAGCTGTCAAGCTTATTGTACTCACTCAGTTTATTATTGATATAGGATGCAACTCTTTGTAAATACTCTTCACTTTCATGACCGCTAAGTGTCAACACCTGACCACCGATTATCACTTCTGTATCTGTTTTAGCAGGCATAAAATGTCCCCCTTTTGCCAAATTTATCGTGCGTTATGTAAATCAAGTTATACAAGCTATATTATAGCAAATCACTCAGGAATTGCAAGCCCCAAATGACGGTAAGCAAGGTCTGTTACAACTCTTCCGCGCGGTGTTCTGCTAATCAACCCATTTTTAATCAGATATGGTTCATAAACATCTTCAATGGTTCCACTATCTTCTCCTATGGCAGCAGCTAGTGTATCAAGTCCAACAGGGCCACCACCAAATTTTTCTATCATAGTGAATAAAATATTCCTATCTGTCTGATCAAGACCAAGTTTATCCACATCCAACAAATCCAACGCTGTATTGGCAACTGCTTCCGTAATCCTACCATCATATTTTACCTGTGCAAAATCGCGCACACGCTTTAAAATACGATTCGCAAGACGTGGTGTTCCACGACTTCTTCTTGCTAGCTCAACAGCTCCTCTTTCATCAATCTCCACATCAAGAATTCTTGCTGAATGCTGTATAATAAGCTTTAATTCTTCTAAAGAATAAAATTCCAAATGTTCAATCACACCAAAACGGTCACGCAAAGGTGCGGTGAGCATACCAACTCTTGTTGTTGCCCCTACTAGTGTAAATTTTGGTAAATCCAGTCGAACAGAACGTGCTGCAGTTCCCTTTCCAATCATAATATCAATCGCAAAATCCTCCATCGCCGGATACAATACCTCTTCTACCTGTCGATTAAGTCGGTGAATCTCGTCAATGAATAGCAAATCACCTTCTTGCAAATTATTTAAAATCGCGGCCATTTCACCAGGTTTTTCAATTGCAGGGCCGCTTGTCACTTTGATATTAACACCCATTTCATTTGCAATGATACCTGCAAGTGTCGTTTTTCCAAGTCCGGGAGGCCCATAGAATAATACATGATCCAATGCATCGTTACGTTGCTTGGCTGCTTCTATGTAAATACTAAGGACTTCCTTAGCTTTTTGCTGTCCAATGTACTCCTTTAGCGTTTGAGGTCGCAAGCTTCCCTCTAACTTTTTATCTTCTTCTAATAATTTTGTCTCAATGACTCTGTTAGCCATAATTTCCTCCAAGTATAGTACCTGCAAAATTTGAGCCGCAGATACAAATTTGCTGTTGTTTTATATTTATCCTCGCACCAATATCTTTAATGCATCCTTTAAGATAACACCAGAATCCATATCATCCATAATGGTTAACTGCTTAATAGCCTTAACCGCTTCTGAAGAAGAATACCCCAAAGCTATCATAGCCTCAATTGCTTCGTTCTTCGCATCGGAATTAGTCAAACCGCCCACACCAGCAGCAGGCTCCTGTGCTGTCAGCATTGGCTCTAAATCAATCTTGCCTTTTAATTCAAGAATAATTCTCTCCGCAGATTTCGCCCCAATTCCTGGTGCTTTTGCAATCGCTTTGGCATCACCTGCAATAATAGCAAAACGCAAATCATCCGCACTCATTGCCGATAAAATACCCAAAGCACCCTTTGGTCCAATTCCATTTACCGTAATCAGCTTCTTAAAAATAAACAAATCATCCTTTGACAAAAAACCAAATAATATAAATGCATCCTCTCGTACCGATGTATAAGTATATATTTTAACTACTTCTCCAACGCCCGGAAGTCTTTGGACTACACCAAACGGAACCTTTATATTATAACCGATATTGTTACATTCTAACACTACATTATCTTCTGATATATCTACAATTTCACCCTTAATATATGCGTACATACATGCTCTCCTATTATATCTTCAACATTATCTTTTACCGTTGACCTAAAAAGAAAAAATTTTTAAATTCAACCAAAATGTTTTTCTTACATCTTATTATTCTAGCATATAATAAAAAAAAAGAAAACATATGTTTTCTTTTTTGTAGATAAAATTGAACTACTATCCCAACCAAGCGTATTACTGAAAGTTTCGTTTTCCAATATCTGACTATCTTTTCTTATAAACAATCAATTCTGGATTTTCGCCGTCTTTTTCATAGGTGCTTATCAAAATAAATTCCATGTTTGCAGCAATCCCAAAGCACCTGTCTCCACCAAATTCGCATTCCAGTTGGTTTCCTAAATAGGTTGCTGCGTCATCCAAAAACTTTACACATTTCCCATTAGGAAGTCGATATTCAAGGTTAATGTATCCGCCCACAAGTGCATTAAGTTTTTCAACCTTTGGCATTCCATCTATATGCAAATCATTGATTTCATTCATGAGTTGCTTTTTAAATTCTTCAAACTTATCCGCCCCAGCCAAATTCTTATATTGTTTCCAATAATTTAGCTTAGGGAGCATGTCTTTCATGTACAAACGAACTTGATCGGGCGTAAAGTGCTCATTTGCCATATGATTTACGCATACATCAATTAAATCATCCATATTATGATACATATACTCACCGTCGGCATAGCACCATTTGCAGTATTCTTCATTAAATATTCCGTCAATTTCACGACTAATGTTATTGTCTTCCAAAGGCATACCACAGCATTGACATATCAGTTGTCGTGGAGAACCCAAAAGAGTATTGATAGAAACATCAAACAACTTAGATAACAATTTTAAAGTTTCGGTGTTCGGTGTTGTTTCTCCATTTTCCCAACGTGATACAGCTTGTTCTTCTGTCAAGTAAGGACTAAAAAAAATTATTTTTTCTTCTTTTGTTTTTTCTTCGTTCTGTTCTTGTCATTTGGTATTGATTGCTGACGAATATACCACACTAAATCAGATATAGATTCATGTAATTGACAATACAACTCTCTGTATTCTTCCGAAAACGACCTCTCAAGCTTCAGCTTTTCTTCCATAATATTCATTCCCTTGATATTTCCTTCCGGTGTCATCGCAGTATATATCTCTGCTAATTTTAACAGCATCTCAGAGCATTTATTGTCTACAGCATCCATCTCATTCCATACTTTTTCAAGTTTCCTTAACATTTCCTCACTATCAAAAATTGAATATGACAGCATTTTTATAACATTGGAATAGGTCTGTATTTCATCTGCTATTCCTAACAAATACCGTCTAATTTTTCCATTTTCTTCATGCGAAATAGGTCTTGGAACGATTTCGTTAATGACAGTATTCAATACATTCGGATCGCACTTGGTAAGAAGAATTGCTGCTTTTTCAGCAATCTGGTCTGCAACTTTTTCTTTTTGAGTAAAACGCATACTATCTACATTATTGTTATAAGACTGTTTCTGTGCATTTTTCGAGGCTTTATAACTGGTAATCATTGCAATCGTTGACACAAAAGCCGTTATGAGTGCAGGTAAAACACTGGTTATAATTTTTTCATAATCCATACGCAGCTTCCTCCTTTGAATATTTTAATCATTATTTCATCATTAGAACTATAAGCTAACCGCACTTGTGCATAGTTTCCAAATCAAAGAAACTGCTATCAAAGTTCCAACAGATTTCTATTCTATTATCGGAATATACATTCACTTTGTCAATCAGCTTCTCTTTTATTTCTTCCGTAAGTTCCATCTGTTCAGCATAGCAACCTAACTGACTGATATTCTTCTCTATCTGCTGTTCATTCTCCTGTTGAAGTTCCTGCTTGCTTTGAAGCTCATGTAACCTCTGCTCCAATCTTGCAGTTTCTTCATCGTATTTTTTCTTTTCCACGAGGAAATCCTCTCTGGATAACTTACCATCCGTGTATTGCTCATAGAGTGGCATCCATGTCTTTTTCATTGTAGCAATGCTTTTTATCAAGGTTGCAATCTCAGCACCTTCAGAAAAAGGAACTGTTTTATTCTTCACAGTCTTAGATAATTCAGCTTCTTTGACAAACAATCGTATTTGTTGCTTCAAAGCTGATAAAACAGCCTCATTTGCTTCCTCAAGATTTATAACCGCACTTCGGCATCTACACTCTTTAATCAAATATCTCTGACCACACCTAAGACCACCTTTTCCATCCTTCTGCATTTTTCTACCACAATAACCACAATGATAAATATTCCTGCCGGACTTACCACTTGCCCTAAACTCTATTTGTCTCAGCATTGAATTTGCTTTCACATAAAGCTCATAAGACACAATGGGTTCATGAGTATCTTCTACCCTCACCCATTCAGACGGTGGTGTTTTTACACGCTTGCCTCTTACTGTAAATGATGTTGTTTTGAGCGAAATCATTGTTCCGGTATATCTCTCGTCTTTAACCATGCAATAGATTCTATCAGCAGTCCAATAACATTTAGCACCGTATGGGCTCCACTGCTTTGTAAATCCCTGCATATTCTGAAACTCTGACGGAGCCGAAATCCCTCGTTCATTCAACAACTTAGCAACATTTAATGTAGAAACACCGGAAGCTACAAGCTCAAAAATTTCCTTAACAATCTTCCCTGTCTCCTCATGGACTACCAACTGATGAACATTATCCTCTGCTTTCCTATAACCATACATGGCATTAGGAGCATTATACTCTCCTTTTTCAGCCATTCGTCTCCAAGCAATTCTTTGTTTCTTAGAAAACTCCCTGCTGTAAAAGTCATAAATCATATTCTTGAACGCAACATCAAGACCGCCTGTTGTACCCTCAAAATCCTTACTGTCATAGTTATCATTTACTGATATAAACCTTACACCGAGGAATGGGAAATACTGCTCCAGATAATCGCCCAGCTCCACATAGTTTCTACCAAATCGGGAGAAGTCCTTTACTATGATACAGTTCACCTTGCCCACCTTTGCAAGTTCAATCAGCTCTGTGAACTGTGGTCTGCTGTCAAAATGTACACCGGAATATCCATCATCGCACTTCTCAATTACGGTACAATCTGCAAATTCCTCATGGTTTCTAATGAAATCCCAAAGTAAAGCTCTCTGATTGGTTATACTGTTGCTCTCCGCCTTGTCCGCCCGAAGGGACACATCACGATCTTCCTGTGATAATCGGATATACAAGGCAATTACATATTTGCTGCCATAGGTAACTGTGCTTTTACCCTGCATATCTCGTCCCTCCTTTCCTCAACCACTTGTGCCAATTCCTCAAGTTCGTCTTTGAAACGGAAGCATATCTCTAACCTTTCATCACTATATACAAGCACCTTACTGATAAAGGATTGGATAATGTCCTCTGTTAAATTGTCAAAGTTCTTATACTTCTCAATGATTGTTTCCAGCTTACTGCCTTCTTTACAGCCTTTTTCATACCTCCTTTGAAGTTCCTGTAATTCATTGATTTTCTGTTCCTCAGCCGCAGCTTCGTTCAGATATTTCTCTTTCGCATACAGATAATCACTTTCGCTAAGGATACCATCTGCATAATCATTGTAAAGCGAGCCTGCTCTGCTCTCTGCCTTGCTTTTTCTCCTGCAAGCCTCAATGATTTCCCTCTGATAACCTGCATTGATTTGTCTTGCCTGTTCTGTACGGTTTAACTGTTCCAGAGCCTTCCTGCCATCTAAAAACAGCTTGATATGAAGTCTGATAGCTTCCTCAACTGCACTTTCCACATCTTTCTTATTCAGACGCTTTCTTGTGCAACCCTTCTCTTTCAAAGTCTGATAAGTCTGGCAGATATATTTATAATATACCCTCGGTGGATTCAGCTTAACTCCGCTTCTATCCCTCCAAAGAGACATATTCTTGCCACAATCCGCACAAACCAAAACACCTTTTAGGAGATTCGGCTCTTTGGAAATGCTGTCGTGCTTACCATAATTGCTATGGAATTTTTCTCTGTACTTTTGCCTCTGCTCATTGATTTTTTCAAAGATTTCTCTTTCTACAATCGGCTCATGGGTATTCTTAACATAAATTCTTTCCTCCACAGGCATCCGGGTTGTTTTCATACCCTTATATAATGCAGTTCTTGCAATACCCTGTTCCATATCACCGATATACACCGGATTTTCCAAAACCCTTGCCAATGTGCTGACCGTCCATAAACCGGACTTTGACCGTACTGATTTAACCCAGCCTCTGAGATATTTATATCTGGTAGGACAAGGAATATCATAATCATTCAATCGTCTGGCAATAGTTGTAAGACTTTCCCCGTCTGCTCTCCAATGAAAGATATTCCACACAATCTCTCTTACATCTTCATCAACAATCAGCTTGTTATGATCTTCGGGAGATTTCATATATCCATACGGAGCTGACATTCCGATAAATTTCCCCTGCTTCTGTTTCATAAGAAATGCTGAGCTTATCTTCCGTGAAAGGTCTTTTGCATAAATGTCATTTATCAGGTTCTTTAACGGAACTATCAACCCATCTTCCGTAAGATTCGGGCAACTGCTGTCATATCCGTCCGTAATTGCTATAAAACGGACACCGAAGAACGGGAATATTTTTTCAAGATAATCGCCTGCCTCCAAATAGTTTCTGCCAAGTCGTGATAAATCTTTTACAATAATGCAATCTATCTTACCTGCCCGCATATCTGCTATCATACGGTTAAAATCAGGTCTGTCGAACTTCGTTCCGGTTACACCGTCATCATAATACTCGTCTACCACTTGAAGATATGGCTTATCCTTCACATAATCTCGTAAAAGGTAAAGCTGGTTTTCAATGGTTGTACCTTCTGACCTGCAATGCTCATCCGCAGATAATCTTGCATATAATGCTGTGCGATAAACCTTGTATTCTGCTACGGAAACCGGAGTTTCCAACTGTGTAACGGTGGTCTGCTTTCTGCTCTTTCTTGCCATTTACACCACCATCCCTTCCACATAATCGTAGTTAGGATTTGCAAAGGCAATTAAGCTGCTGTGTCTCTCTGTTTCCTCCTGAAAATTGAAGATGACCTCAATTCTGTCTTTACCATACACACGCACCTGCTTAACCAGAGCAATTACCGCCGCACGGTCTAATTCTGTGATATTCTCAAATTTCTTAAAAGCCTTAATCCATTCCTGTCTGCTACCCTTGTTATTTTTCAAAAGCTCCACTTCATGCTCATAGGAAATGATTGCCCTATCCGAAACAGCAATCTGATAGCTGTACTCCTCTTTCATCTGCACATATTCCGCTTTGGTTAAAATACCATCCTTGAAATCTTCGTACAGATTCAGCTTTCGGGCTTCAATTTTGGCTTTCTTCTGTTTTTCTCTCCTTATTCGTTCCTCATACTTCTCAATCCCTGCCTGTTTCCATTGCAGTTCATCAATCATTTTCAAGGCATTTTTGACACCCAGCATTTCACTCACATGAAGCTGAATGGACTTTAATACCGCATCCATTAAATCTGCTTCGCTGATCCGGTGTGAGGAACAATGATTTTTATTCTTCTTATTGGTAGAGCAGACATAATACACATACTGCTTACCGTTTGCCGGAACCGTCTTACGCACCATACTGTCAAGACAATCCCCACACACCAAAACGCCTGATAACGGATAAACCTTATTTTCTCCCGGTGAGCATCGTGTATCTAATTTAAGAAGCTCCTGAACTAAATCAAAATCTCTCCGGTTAATGATTGCCTCATGGTTATTCTCTATACGAACCCATTGGCTCTCAGGTTTCATTACCCTTGTCTTTACTTTATAATTAGGAGTTGTCTGTCTGCCCTGTATCAGAACACCCGTATAAATCTCATTTTTCAGAATACGGGTAACAGAAACATAATTCCACTTCGGTGCTTCCCCCATATCAAACGAGGTTTTCAAATGAATACCGATACTGTTCTTATAGGCAAGTGGTGCTAAAATTCCGTTATTATTCAGAATATCCGCTATGGTCTGCTGGCTCATGCCAAGTAGCTTCATTCTGAAAATATCTTTTACAACTTCGGCTGCATATTCGTCTACAACGATTTTGTTCTTATTTTCAAAAGACTTCTGATAACCGTATGCCACAAATGCACCGATGTAATCGCCCCTTTTTCTTTTCACTTCCAGATTACTTCTAATCTTAATGGAAATGTCCCTGCTGTACGCATCGTTAATCAGGTTCTTAAAAGGAACAATCATTTCAGTACCGTTATTCTTTTCAAGACTGTCATAGCAGTCCGTAACGGCAATGAAACGCACTCCCATCATTGGGAATATCTTTTCAATATATCTTCCTGCTTCGATATAATTTCTGCCAAATCGTGACAAGTCCTTTACAATGACACAGTCAACCTCGCCAGCCTTTATATCATCTAACATTTGTTGGAAACTCGGACGATTAAAGTCAACACCGCTGTATCCATCGTCCACCCGTATGGAATGGATATGGATTTCCGGGTGCTTACCCACAAAGTCCATGATTAAATCTTTTTGATTTGAGATACTGTTGCTTTCCAGTCTGCTACCTTCGGCAACATCGCCATCTTCCTTTGATAATCGTAAGTAGATGGCTGCGTGATAAATTTTAGAAGTGTTCGCCTTCATCCTGCATCGCTCCATTCTTATGATTTTCAAATTAAGATCGCCCAATCTTAATAATCTAAGAATCAGAGGTCTGCACTGATGTCAGCCCTATTTTTTTATGATTCTTAGATTAACATAACTCCTGTGTTTTTTCCACCCCTTTTTCAAAAAAAATCAGACCGCAAGGACTAATTCCTGAAAACGCTCCGTAAGTGTAGAACCCTTCGAGTAGCTTGATTTCACAATCATTTTCCCAACCTTATAACAGTACGGATTTTTTACCTGCCGGATAAATTCCTCTGCCCTTTCCTTCCCTTCCAGATTTTCGTCTATATGAATTTTTGTAATATCCACAAGGCTCTCCGGCTTTACAGTTCTAATATCAACTGCTCTCATTTCTTCCAAATTAAGTAGTGACACTTTACAAGCCTCCTAACATATATTCATGGCAGTTTAAAACTGCTATGTAAAAAGCCGGAGCAAAGTCCGGCTACCCTTGTAAGATATGTGTATGTTTATGTCTATCGCTTCGGTGGTTTCTGCTGTGTTGTGGTCTTTTCCGCACCACTCCTAAGTTTCCCATAGTAAATTCCCGCCTGTCTGCGTTCTGCAATGGAAGTTTTTTGAGAATCCATAAGAATATGGCGGATAATTTCTTTTTTGTATTCTGCACCACTCTTTAAAAACCTGTCCTCTATCAATGTCTGCTGTTCTTCATTTAATGGAGCTGTCAGACATTCCTTAATTCTCTCGACACGGCTTTCTTTTATGTCAGGATCAAAATTCATCAAACGGACATTCAGCTCCGTACAAAGATATTCTTCAACTGCACCAAAAGAAACCCGTCCTTTAGCTTCCTCATATTCAAGCTCTGCACCAAGCTCCTCATAAAAGTTTTGCTGTAACTGCTTCACAAGAATATCTGGCACATCATTGGAATAACGCTCCATAGCATTGAATATCCAAGCAACCACTTCCCTTTTACTGTCGTCCACCACAATCCTTCCATCTACCAGCTCATATCCATAAGGAAGATTGGTCTTGAAGCTTTCCTCATAGTCCGAATCATAATCCTCATATTCTTCCTCATCATACCCACCGGACAACACGATTTCTCCACTTGCTACTCCCATAGCAAAGTCGTGTAATGGATTTTTAGCATCAAGCAGCATACTTTCTGACACAGTAAGAGAAACCACCTCTATACCATGCTCTCTGAAATTCTCTATAATCTCCTTAAACTCATCAAACTTCCTGCTAATCCTGCTCACAGAAGGAATAATAAAAGTATCTACATCTGCTGCATTTTCTTCGATAATGGAATTGAAATATGCCTTTCTGTCTTTTAAATCCTTTTTGCTGCACTCATAAACAGCTTTTAGGCTCAATCCCATATCACTGCAATACTGATTTATCTGCCGCTTCTGTTCTTCAAAATGCTCTTTCCTTCCAAGAGAGTCATACACAAAACCGATTGCCTGTTTATCCACTTCTGTACCTTCTTTCCTATCTGTATCCATTAACTGGTCTTTATTACCTACTCTCATATACATTGCTACTTTCACTCTTTAATCCTCCATTCTTCTGAATGACATATCCTGTCCTATCACGGACAAATATGTAAAAAGCCGGACACTCCTGCCCGGCTCTGCTAAATCTACCTTATAATCAGTTATACTTATCAAATACCCCGACCTGCACTTGCACAGCTTCGGTTATCCTTGCAAGGGTATCTTTATCAACCTTGCCCATGTTCTCAATAATTCTGCCATAATCGAGGGCTGTCACCTGTTCGCAAAGTGCGATACTGTGCTGTTCTAATCCCTCGCTCTTATAAGCTGACACAAATACATGAGTGGGAAGATTTCTCTTTTTGTTGATTTTGGTGGATAAGGGAACAACCGTTATCACGGTGCTGTGCTTGTTCGCCATATTGTTACTTACTACCACCACAGGACGCATACTGCCCTGAATGCTTCCCTGATACTGCACACCTAAATCAACATATAATATGTCTCCTCGTCTGATCTTCATATCAAGACCTCAGATTTATGATTTTACCAATAGTGGAACAATCCGGGCAGCCTTCCATATACACATGATGTCTGACCTGCATGGTAGAAAGTTCAAACACACTCACACCAATCGCAGCCGCATCATTTAAGAACTCCTCTAAATCCGATAAATCAGATGTAAGGTCTGTGAGCTTGTCCACCACAATCATCTGATATTCCCCGTCAAGAAGAAATGTGATAAGCATATTGACTGCATCACGGTCAATATCTCTGTCAGGACCTTTGTTGATTACCACATCATGCCCTAAGACAATTCCATGTGACATACATTTCTCTCTGGTCTTAGCAACCTTTTTACGGATATTACGCTCCGACTTGTTGGAGTTCATAAATAAAATAGCCGTAGGAAATTTAACCCCGGCGTCTCCTAATACAATTCCTATGTTGCACATATTTCTTGTACCTGTTCTTTCATAGATTTTTACAGAGATTACGCCGGCAGTTATCCTCTGAAATAAGAAAGCTGTCCTTCATATAACAATGTATGTGTCAGCTTCCTTATCTCAAAGGACAACATGGCACGAATGCCACATTATCCATAAAAATCAAAAAAGATTTCTTTGAGCTGATTTCTCAATCAGTTCCCCCAGCCGGGTAACATACATTGGGACGGCTTCATCCCACACTGCATTTCCATCATGCCCATCCAGACGGAATCTACAGGGAGCCACTCCCGGAAAATGCGTTTCGCTGAAATTCCGGTGCTGTTCTATCTCATTATCTCCGGTTGCCAATCCGGTAGGCACAAACCTCTGCTTAGAACCTTCACAGGC
>JAFSCH010000039.1 GCA_017436865.1 Lachnospiraceae bacterium | reverse complement strand
GTATTATTTGGTTTTTATTTTTGTGGTGACTTTATTATACCAAATATGAGGTGCTTTTTTATGTCAATGCACCAATTTGTTAAATTATTTTGCTTGAATTATCAAGCGTATTCGCCAACTCTACTGGTGGGAAAGTTGAGTTAATAATATATTTATTTGCAAACAGATAATAATAATTGAATAAACGCTGAATTCCAATATACAGTTACTTCATTCGTAGAATAGCTTCCTGTCATATCTGCTAACGATTTTGCAGGCGCAGTTTCTTTTGTAAAAATATCTTTTACCACTTCATCATCCAATCAAGCTCATATTTCAATTCTTCAAGATATGCAGGCATTTCTTTTTGCTGCTGTACGGAATTTGTATACATTTTAGCCATTTCAGCATGGCATACTTTATGTGCAAATTCGCCCGCCTCCTGCTCTGGCAATTCGCAACCACATCTTTGTAAATAAAAGAAATGCATTGCTTTCTGAAAGACATCATCATATACAGACTCTCCTATTTCAAAAGTATCTGATTCACCTAAACCTTTTGCAATAATCCATTTATAATCGCTTTCAGCGATGGGATTTTTGCTTATTGTATCATTTTCTTACGGTCTCAGCAGTAAATGCTTCGACCTATCTGAACAGTTACCTTTTTTTCTATTTTATCATGTATTTTTATACATTCAACCACTTATTGTTCTTTTCCCATCATAATATAATCACAACCTGTCCCTAAAGCAACTGCAATCCGATACAAGACACTTGCTGAAAACCCCTTTCTTCCCGTTTCTATCTCATAAATATGTTTCATGGAAAGTCCTACAAATTCTGCCAATTCTTCTCTAGTCAATTTTTCTCGTTTACGCAAACTTCGTATCCGCCGTCCTGCCTCTTTATATATTTCTTCATCCCGCATACAAATAAATCCTCTCATCACTCTTTTCTTATGATAAAGGATTATTTTCTATCTCATATTCTCACGCACCAACTATGTATTTTTATGTAACAACCTCTGTATTTTCTGTATTTTCTGCATTTTTTACACTTTATGCGTATATTTTTATCGTTCATACTTTTCAAATCAAAAACAAATCCCCCTTCCATCTCTATACTATCATGTCAAGGGGGGACTTATTTTTTCTCTTATTTATAAAAATGCATACAAAAATACAATATCGAACCACACACTTTCCCAAGTGCCGTTGCTATAACAGCGACACCGATACCATGTCGAAATCCCATTCTTCTTGCAAAAATCGGAATCGAATCTATCATCTCTGCTAACGCTAATGCCAGACAACCTACAAAAATACCGATAAAAATGCCAATAGCCATTAACGCAGTAAAAGTAACAATCTCATACACTACGTCAGGCAACATTTGCATCCATTCTCCCAACATATATGGAAATGTAAAAATACTTAATATGCATCCGGCAACAGAACCAGCAATAATAAATTCCTCATACAACAACTCATATCTTGCCGTATCTGTTTTCCCTGCAAATCGTGGAATCATACCTACTACAAATAGAACGGTAAATACACCACCAGCCACCATTAAGCCAAAGCAACTACCTAAAAAGATTAGTATTCCCTCACGAATCCACATCAATTTCTTTTCCCTCTCTTTCTGCGGTTTCCACAAGTGTCATATTGACATTCTGTTCATAGATTTTCATCTCAACCTCAAGAGGAGTCGGATCCTTTGTAATCCTTCTTCCACCAATGTGATTATAAAAAATAATAATTCCAAGACATAGTCCAATCGAATATGAGATCTCCAATGAGGTACAGCCTGATGACTTTTCGCCCGTTATAATTTCATACATTCGCACAAACACATCTGAAATTCCCACATCATTATGAAATGCCATAATTGTGAATGCTGTTCCGAAAAAGCTGACTGCTGCCACCAAAGCTATCTTCCATGGAATCAGACGCCCATTATACTTTTTTTCAGGTATCTTTTCGAGTATAATTGCCTTTTCTCCGATACTCTCTACAGTTGCTCCCGGTACTAATGCTGTCAGCATCTCAATAATTTTCATCATACTAACAACAACTCTAGGCTCCTGTCCCTCACGAAATTTATAAATACACATGGCATTTGCCTTAGCCTTCACAACATCATCCTCGCAATAAACACTTGCCACATCGCTTAATAGTATTTCTTCTTTTTTTGCCTCCACATTCTGCTTTGCCATGACATAAATTACTATATTTGCCATTCTATTGCCCATGCCTTTCTCATTCAATGCTTTCTAGTAGCATTTACCATAACTGGGCATTTTATACATCTTTTATAATCCTGATTATCTCTAATTTCCCATCACGACTTCCATGAATATGCCTTTTTTCTCTTCGAAATTTCTCTAGATAATCCCATACTTCTTGTGTAATTCTCTCACCCGGATAGATAATCGGAATTCCAGGTGGATACGGTGCTATCATCTCAGCCGATATTTTTCCTACTGCCTGCTGCCACATTATTTCTTCCGTCTTTGCAAAGTACGCTTGCCTTGGCGTAAGCACCTGCTCCGTTATCAATCGCAATTTGGGCTGTTCACAGGTTATTTTCTCTTCCTTGCTATATTTCTGTGCAATTTCTTCACAAGCCTTGATTAATCGTTCTAACTCATCCTCAGTATTCGCATATGTCACTATAGCAAGCACATTTTCGTAATCAGCTAGTTCCATATTCACCGCATAACGTTCAAATAGAATCTCTTCTAACGCAAATCCTGTAAGTCCCAGCTCCTTTGCCGAAATAACAAGCCTCGTTCTATCTATACCTGCAATACCTGCCTGTCCCATTACCTCTTGCCCCATACACGAAAAACCATCTATCGCACGAATCCTTGCCCTGGCATATTCAGCCAGTTCCAACGCCTGCTTCATCATCTCTGTGCCATGTACCGCAAGTTCATATCTTGCACAATCAAGTGAAGTCATTAATAAATAATTAGGACTTGTACTTTGTACAATATGAAGATTTGTTACCAATCGTTCTACATCCACAAGGTGCGACTTCATATGCAATACTGAAGATTGTGTAAGTGCTCCTGTTACCTTATGCATACTTTGTACACACAAATCTGCTCCCTGCTCCAATGCCCCATCAGGAAGTTCCTCATGAAAGTACAAATGTCCTCCATGTGCTTCGTCCACCAATAACATAGCACCATATTCATGACAAACATCCGCAATTGCTTTTAAATCTGACGTAATTCCATAATAACTTGGACTAACAAGAAAAAGCGCTTTACATTTAGGATGTTCTTCAAAAGTACGTCTTACCTGCTCCGAAGTAATTCCCCCTTGAAGCCCCCATTCATCTAAAATTTCTGGCATAATATATACTGGCTTGGCCCCTGACATAATTAATCCCATCATAGCTGATTTATGTGCATTTCTTGCTATCATGACCTCCTGGCCCTCGAAAGCTGCACTTAATAACATGGCTTCATTTCCACAGGTTGTCCCATTTACTAGAAAAAAACTTTTATCTGCATCATAAAGCTCTCTTAGTAACTCCTGTGCTTCTTCTATTGCTCCCTCAGGGCTATGCAAGTCATCTGTAAATGGTGTTTCCGTTACGTCATACGCAAAGACTTCCTTACCTACCTTATCCGTCCACTTTGAACTGATTCCCCGTTCCAAACGATGTCCTGGAATTCGAAAGTATGCGGGCTTTGTCTCTATAAAATTTGTAATCGCATCCAATAGCGGTGTTCTATCCTGATTACACATATCTTTCACTCCTACCTTTTCTAATATTTATATCTTATACAACTCCTCTTTTCATTGCAAGCTGTAGTATACTATTTACCCTTGCTCAAATATATGCTACGATGTAACTATTCAACAGGTATACACATTTCCTTGAATAACATCATACTATCTAATAGGAGAATCGACATATGTCTTATTTATACGAAACACACCTGCACACCGTTCAGGCAAGTGCCTGCGGACATAGTAAAGGTGCCGATTACATTTCCTTTTATAAACAAAACGGCTACACCGGAATTATTGTAACTGATCACTTTTTAAACGGTAATACTTGTGTCCCAGTTAATCTTCCTTGGAAAGAACGTATAAATCTATTCTGTCAAGGCTATGAAGACGCCAAAAAAGAAGGAGATAAGCAAGGGCTTCAAGTCTTCTTTGCATGGGAATGCCGCTTTGGTCCTGATGAATACCTTGTTTATGGACTTGATAAAGAATGGCTTCTATCCCATCCTGAAATATTAGAATGGGACCATATCACACATTATCATGAAATCAAAAAGGCAGGAGGATTAGTTGTTCAGGCACATCCTTTTCGTGAACGCGATTATCTTGATAAAATCGAACTACATCCTTTTCAATGTGATGCTTGGGAAGTTGCTAACGCCGGCAATCCTGCTTATCAAGATCGTCTCGCATACCGTTACGCAAAAGCCCACAACATTCCCATGACAGCCGGTTCTGATATTCACAGAATTGGCGAAACGGTAAATGGTAACCTCTACGGCGTTTCCTTTGATGAACCACTTACCTCCATTCAGGACTATGTGATACGTATTAAAACTGGTAATGGCTATCAGTTACAAGTACCAGAGAACTTACTTACCTTGACACCAGACCGTACAACAGACCTGCCCGTATATCTATTTAATGCAAAAAATGCAGAAACTTTCATCAAGAATTTTGAATCCATATTATGATTGAAATATTAAGATATGTGCTTTGCTAGAACAAATAGTGCGTGCCAGCGCACGCACTTTGGCAAGAATTTCGATAGAAATTCTTGTTTAACCACCACTACGTAACAGCAATTTCCTATCACAGAACAAAAGAGGTGAAGTCCTCCCATGACTTCACCTCTTTTTATACATACAAATATTATGCAATCCGGCTATTCTTCCACACTGTCCTCTGCCGGTACTTCTTCTACGATTTCCTCTTCCACTGGATAAAACTTATTCTTAATCTTTTCAATCAGCTCATCCATGGAATCTGCGGTTATTCTTTCAAGACGTTCTTTTTCATCCTCACGTCGCTTTGCTCTTCTCTCTTCTAATCTTTCTTCTCTGAGTTCTTCTACTGACTTCTCTGCACCTTCTGCTCTCTTGGCATTTCTTTCTTCAAAATCTTTGATTAATTGCACTGCATAAGAAAGCTTACCATTGGCATCCATACTAATAGAAAAGCTCTTAATCTTATCCGCATCCTCACCTAATGCTTCCTTTAATTCTGCTGATTTATCTCCTGCCTGATCTAAAACAGATTCATATTCTGCTCTTACAGACTCATCAGCAGCCATCTTCTCTAATAATTCCGGATCAATTAATACACTAAAATCCTTCTTACATCCTCGTGCATAATAGTCTTGTTCCTCATCTGTGGACCACTTTGCAACAGAGATTTCCATATTTCCATATTTTTCTCGCAACTCTTTTAATAAATCCATTGCTGCATCGCTAAGTTTTATACCTTCCTGAACTCCATTGGCATCCATTTCTTTATATTTTTGCTCCGGCCTTTGCTCTACACGTTTTGGTCTATCATATCCAGCCTTCTGCACTCTTGATTGACCATTGATTTCTACCGTATCATGATCTGCATTCTCTAATGTACTATTCTCCTTCTCTTTCAATGAGCCTGTCTTATATTTAGTATCCTCCTGTACAGACTTTGTCTGACCAGAGAAGAGATTTGTGTTACTTAATAAACTGCTATAATTGATTCCATTCATACTAATACCAGCCTTTCCTTAACAATTCAGTACTCTGTGTTTTCTTTTCCTGAACAGCTATTATACTTACACATACGGACTCCTTTCCATATGTACATTACAATATCTATCAATTTTATTATCGACTGATTACCTTGAAAACTTTATAGTATATTAGGAATAAAGTCACATATTTTTATGCATTAACAACATAGCACCTGCTGCCGCATGCGTAACAACAATTTCTTCTCCAGTCTGCTTACCTGTACCTGTGTCATTCCCAATCTGACTGCTGTCTGTACCTGCGTCTGATTCTCATAAAACCTAAGTCGTATAAGTAGTTGTTCCTTGTTATCCAGCGTTTCCAGCAAGGAATCCAACAACATCCTGTTCAACACTTGCTCGCCTTCACTTTCTCTACTTGTCCCCCCTGCTCTCTCATCACTTCCTAGCTGATCTAAGAGATATATTTCATTTCCGTCTGATTGGTACACAGTCTTATAGATAGACTCCACTTCTTTCCCTGCATCCAATGCTATTACAATATCTTCAATCGCAATCCCTGTTTCTACCGCTAATTCCTGCAAAGTAACATCACGCCCTAATTGTTGTCCTAATTGCTCGCTTACTCTTCGTATCTTCCATAAGTTCTCTTTAATTCCGCGACTTACCTTAACCATACCATCATCACGCAAAAAGCGTCTGATTTCACCCGCAATCATAGGTACAGCATAAGTAGAAAAACATACTCCATAATCAGGCTCAAATTTCTCGATTGCCTTCAAAAGTCCGATTGCCCCTAGCTGAAACAAATCCTCTGCTTCACACCCTCTCCCTACATATCGCTTCGTGATATGTCGAATTAATCCTGTATTTTTATGAAACAAGAGCTCTCTCGCTTCTTTATCCCCTTCCCGTACTCTTAGAAAAAGCTCTCTTTCCTCCATCGGCTATACCTGTCCGTAAAGAAACTTACTCTGTGAAAGAATGTTTTCCTGAAAAGATTTCCACATATGTACTGTTGTCCCATTTCCTAGACTGCTTTCCACCATAACCTTATCCATGAATGCCTCCATAAAGGAAAATCCCATACCAGAACGTTCCCCCTCTGGCTTTGTTGTAAATAATGGCTGCATTGCCTTGGATACATCTTCAATTCCGATACCATCATCCTCAATCGTAATCTCTAATTGTCCTTTTTCCAATACCGCACTCATTCTTATTTTCCCACCTTTTTCCTCATATCCATGAATTACTGCATTGGTCACTGCCTCTGATACCGCAGTCTTTACATCTTGTAACTGTTCCAGCGTCGGATCAAGTCTTGTCAGAAATGCTGCTATAACTACTCTTGCAAGCCCTTCATTTTCTGATATTGCATCAAATTCCAATTTCATTTCTTCCTTCATTCCTTTATCCTCTCTTCCTATCATAACAGCACCTCAATAATAGATGACATCCCCGATGCTTTTAATATTCTCTGAATTCTTTCATCTGCATGTATCGCATATACTTTTCCTCCTAGACTAGAAATCTTACGATAGCGCCCTATAATAATTCCAATTCCAGAGCTATCCATGAAACTTGTATTCTCAAAATCAAATACAATATTTCTAACTTGTTCATTTAATAACAACCTGTCCGCATTCTCCCGTATTGCTCCGGCTCCATGGTGATCAACCTCCTTTGGCATCTTGATGCATAAGTACTGATCAATCACTGCAAAATTCGGATTCTCTTCTGTCTGCATTTTCCATTGTTCTTCCATCTCTGCTCCTCCTAAAAATAGTGCGTGCCAGCGCACGCACATTGGCAAGAATTTCTTACGAAATTCTTGTTTAACTCCTACTACGTTACAGCAATTTCCTTTTATTTAAAATATATGCAAAAAGAGGACATGTTTTTCTTTCATGTCCTCTTTTGTATTCTTATTTATGATCCTTGTATATCTTCAATATATTTCTGAGATTTTCTTGCCTTTTCGGTATCTGGAAATAATTCAACTACCTGCTTATACACACTAACAGCAGATGCATCATCTCCACTCTTTCGATAAGCATTTCCAAGATTGAATAACGCTTCTCCATTCTCTGGCTCATACTTAAATGCCTTTGTCAGATTCTCGATTGCTGTTTCATATTCTTCCGTGCGGAATGCTTCATATCCAGTAGTATAATAAGTCTCTGCCGCTTTCGGCCCGATTTCTTCTAACAGTACCTGGTACAAGGATATAAACTCTTCTGATGCTTCTTTTTCCAAATATTCATCGGTGATCTCTTCCATAATATCTGCTATTTCCATTTCATCACCTGTTTTATTCAGATACATTAACGATGCTTTAATCAAGTCATTGCTAGCAATAACAGCTGCATTCACACCCTGTGCCTCGTTAAGGCTTACATTTAAGCTATTCTTCTCTTGCATCAAACTTTCTATCTGCTTAGTCAATTCCGCTACTTCAACAGCCTTTGCATCCAACTGCTCACTGATTGCATTTTTTTCAACCTGCGCCTTGGTCTGCTCATGCTGCACCTTTGCCGGAAATACTAAAAACCATGATACTCCTACTCCAAGCACTACTCCAAGCATAAGATTAATTAGAGTGCGAAGTCCTGTATTATCTTTTTTCCCAATCGGCTGGATAACCGTATCATTACCACTCTGATAAACAATCGCTTCTTTTTTCTTCTTACCTCGTTCCTCCTCGGAAGGCATCATTTCCTGCACTTCCTTCATATAACGAAGTGTAATGGTATTATTTGTATCTATCTTCAGACACCTATCAAGCTCTTTTTTTGCTTTTTCCCATTCCTGACTATTAATGTACAAAAGAGCAAGAAGCTGATGCGCCTGTAGAAATCGCGGATTCATGGATAATACCTTTTTCAACTGAATTACCGCCAAGTCCAAACTATCCTGTTGGCAATATGCTAATGCCTGATTGTACTTCTTAACCGTTTGATTAAAAGTTTCCAATCTTCCCGGATTATTCTGAATCATATTGATATAATCATCCGCAATATTCTTTTCACTCTTTATATTCTTACTAATAACCCATTCACTTAACGCTGCAACCACTTCACCACGTTCAAAATAAACAAGTCCCAAAAGGTTTCTTGCCTCAATATGGTTTTTATTTAATTTCAAACATTCGCGTAAGCAATGAATTGCACCTGACAAATCTCTTACTTGTGCTTTCTCCAAAGCTTCATTATAAAAACGGTTTGAGGCATACATAATTCTTTTATATAATGTTACATCAGCCCCGCAACCGGTACAAAAATTCTTTTCCGACAAGCGACAACCACAGTTATAACATACCATCTTTCACAGTTCCCCTATTCTTCTTTTGCATCCTTTACCATTTTCACAAGCACATCTGCCAAATCTGTCAAATCCTGATTATAGATTGCCTCTTCAGCATCTTCAACTTCAAGACTAGGGTGAAACTTCTTTAACTCTTCTTCAAACTCTATCATCGTAATACCAAACCTTTCTCACAACACAAGGAATCTGTATCATTTCAGATTATCCTTTACCAAGTCTTCTACAAGACCAGCCAAATATAATGAACCAACGATATATACCACGTCCTTTTCCCCCTTTTGACGCATACAATAGTCAAATGCATCTCCTATCTCTTCGTAAACGTGAATATCCCGATTAGTGTAAATCCTAAATTGTCTCTCCAGTTCGTCAATTTTGACGCCCCGCTGCCCCGGAATCCGTGTGATACAAAAATCTGTCACACAAGAAAGTCCTGTAAGCATTTCTATCATTTTATCATATTTTTTATCGTTTACCGCAGAAAAAATAAGAAAACATCGCTTCCCTTCCTCCTGCTGCCAGCCTGTCTTTACTGATTCTAGAAAAGCCTCTACTCCATCCTCATTATGCGCACCATCAATAAATACCTGCGGAAATATCTCTTCCATTCTGCCCGGCCAACGCATCTTCTGGATACCACGCTGTATGGCTTCCTGCGTAATCAGACTAAGCTGTTCTTTTTCCTTTAAGACTTCTAATGCATTCACTGCAATTGCCGCATTCTCAACCTGATATACCGCAACTGTTTCCATAACAAGTCTAACATAACCATAATACCGACTGCACACTGAAAAATCAATGTATTTTTTTTGAATTTCATTAATTTTATATACATTTTTCGACACCTTTTGGCAGTATGCACCTTTCTCCTTCGCAACCTGCTCAATTATGACAGAACTCTCCCTTCTTTTGTCCATATAAACTACCGGAATTCCTGTCTTTATAATTCCTGCCTTTTCACCCGCAATCTGTTCTATTGAATCTCCAAGATATGCCATATGATCAAGTCCAATCTCTGTAATAATACAGACGGATGGCTTTTCTATTACATTGGTAGTATCCAATCTTCCACCAAGTCCTGTCTCCATAATGGAAATATCCACACCTACTTTTTGAAACAAATACAAACTCATAAAGAACAATCTTTCAAAAAAGGTCGGCTGATACTCCTTCACTTCTTTGTGATATGCTTCAATGGCATTTTCTAACCAGAAAAAAGCCTCTAAAAAGGCCTCTTCGCTGACCATCTCACCATCAATTACAAATCGCTCACGCATAGTAATCAGATGAGGCGACGTAAACATTCCCACATGATAACCACTTTCCAAACATACTGAATTTATAAAGGAGCAAACAGATCCCTTTCCATTTGTTCCCGCAATGTGAACTATTTTTCCAAGATTCTCTTCTTTATAGCCATGCTTCTGCAGAAATTGATAAAAGCCCTTTGTCTCTCCCAAAGGATTTTTGCTTGTAAATTTGGGTACTTCTAATATATATTCTTCCGCCTGTCTGTAAGTCTTAATTTCTCTTACGTTCATATCTGCCTCCTGCGCTCAACATATAGAAATAGTGCGTGCCAGCGCACGCACTTTGACAAGAATTCCTTACGAAATTCTTGTTTAATGTACACTACGCTACAGCAATTTCCTTTTCCATAAAAAAGTGATTGCCCAGCGGCAATCACTCAAAGAATTTACTTCGTAAATTCTTTATTAACTACCACTATGTTACAGCAATTTCCTATTACATAAAAAAAGAGCATGATCATCCAAAGACAATCATGACCCCTTTATTTTTCGTCTGATGTCTCTCATCAAACTACTAGTATACTACAACTGTTCCAACAATCATACCACTTTGTGCTTTATATTCCATAAAGCTTGTATCTCGATTAATCACAAGCTGATGATTATCAATACCAATGATAACACCATGGTAAATATTTCCATCCACCCTGATTTTTGCCTCTCGTGCGGCCATAACCATTGCTTCTGTTGCGTCTGCCTGCTTCTTAATCTCCATACACTTACGGTAGACTTCGTCCTTACGCTTCTTTAGATGCATCAGATGCTCCTGAAGCTGTTCACTAAGTTCTCCTGTCTTCTGACGAACCCTTAAGATTTTTGCCATACCTTCTACAATATCCTCAAGTTCTTTATTAACGATACTGTATTCTTCATTCACGGCAATTCTCTTTTCCATCATATCAGGAAGCACACCTGCATGAAGTCCTGTTTTGATTTCAGACATATTTCCAGCACAGATACAGGTAATTCCCATCATTCCATGCACATTTCCGCCTGCAATCAGACCTTTCTTACCAGTCAAAGTTATCATTCCCTTAGCATTAACCTGGGAACTTAGAATAACATTAGACTGAATATTTCCTTCTGCAGTTACATTTGCATATTCTAAAAACTCTGTAAAAATATCTCCACCAGACACAATCGTACCCTTGCCAGATCCCTGCATACCTCGCTTCAGACATACATCGCCTCCTGCAGTAATCGCTGCTGATTCTACAACACCTTCAACGGTAAGACTCTTTCCAGCATTAATAATTACTCCGGCTTCCACATTTCCATTAATAACTACGTCACCATTAAATTCAATAATTGGATTGTTCGCAAAGTCACAGTTTCCTTGAACCTCATAAACCTCTACAATAGAAAGCTTATTGTCACCGTCATATTCAATCTTACCAGACTTTGTTGCATAATATTTGTTTGGATCCTTCGCATTACTGATGCCCTTACCAGACAACGGACGAAGTTCCTTATATACAAGCGCTTTTTCTGTTGCTCCAGTTACATCCTTACCAGGTGTTCCCTGCATAGCAGGATGATACACTGCAAGAAGATCGCCCTCTTCTACATTTTGTATTAGACTCATGCTTCGATAGTCTACAGACCCATCCTTTCGAATTGACGGTTTCTTTTTTTCGGTATCAAAGAAGAATTCATACCTTCCGGCACTTCCTTCTTCTCCCTTCACGCTGCTGGCAACCTTAACTTCCCGTTCATATATCTTCTTTTTACACATTGCCGCGATATGCGATTCATTGATACCTGCTACTACTTTATTCACATTAAGATAATGAACAATTTCTGATTTCTCATAATCTCGTCCATCTTCTGGAGCACACAAGTAAAGCCATGCTTCTGTTTTATCATCTGTTACTCTGACATAAGATTTAACATTAACCATTTATAGCCACCTCCGGGAAGGCGAAATTGCCTCTCTCATGTTACTGTTTAACCAGTACACATCTTATATCAATTGTAACACTATTTACTGCAATTGTGCAAGTCGTTCTACAATTTGTTGTTTCATTTGAGTATATTTTGCTAATTTTTCTCTTTCTTCTGCTATTTTTGCCTCTGGTGCCTTAGAAATAAACTTTTCATTAGAAAGCATACCATTAACACGAGCAAGCTCACCATCAAGTCTCTTGGACTCTTTCTCAAGACGTTCAATCTCCTGCTTAATATCAACAAGTTCAGCAAATGGAATGTACAGATTTGCATTCGCAATCACTACAGATACTGCATCATCAGCAATACCACTCTTATCACTCTGAATCGTTACATCAGAAGCATACGCAAGGGATGCAAAGAATAACTTACCCTCTTCAAACGTATTGCAAATATCCGCATTTTCAGATACAACAAATACCTGTGCCTTCTTGGAAGGTGCTACGTTCATTTCTGTTCTTACATTTCTGATACCACGAACAGCTTCCTTTAAAATTTCAATATCTCTTTCTTCCTTCGCAAATGCTCTTGCTTCTGTATACTCAGGCCACTTAGAAATCATAATGGATTCTTCCTCAGACTGTAGGGTACAGAAGATTTCCTCTGTGATAAATGGCATATACGGATGTAACAGCTTCAAGGCGTCGATTAATACTGTTTTCAGAGTCCACAATGCTGCATTCTGAGAAGCTGCATTGTCAGAATTGTATAATCTTGGCTTAACCATTTCGATATACCAGTCACAGAACTCATCCCAAATAAAGTCATAAATCTTCTGAACAGCAATACCAAGGTCAAAGTTCTCCATATTTTCTGTTACATCTTTTACTAAGGTATTCAGCTTAGAAATAATCCATCTGTCAACTGGCTCTAAGGAAGCACTTGCATCAGTTACCTCCTTACCTTCCATATTCATCATAATGAAACGAGAAGCATTCCAAATCTTATTTGCAAAGTTTCTGTTTGCCTCTACTCTTTCATAATAGAAACGCATATCATTACCAGGTGCATTACCAGTAATTAATGTCATTCGCAATGCATCTGCACCATACTGCTCAATAACCTCTAACGGATCAATACCATTTCCTAGAGATTTTGACATCTTACGTCCCTGTGAATCACGAACAAGACCATGGAATAATACGGTCTTAAATGGTCTCTCACCCATCTGCTCAAAGCCTGAGAAAATCATACGGATAACCCAGAAGAAAATGATGTCATATCCCGTAACAAGTACATCTGTCGGATAAAAATAGTCTAAATCTTCTGTCTTATCAGGCCAGCCTAAGGTTGAAAATGGCCAAAGTGCAGAAGAGAACCATGTATCAAGTGTATCAGGGTCCTGTGTTAAATGAGCACATCCACACTTAGGACATACGCTTGGCATTTCCTTTGCTACTACGATTTCTCCACACTCATCACAATAATACGCTGGAATTCTATGTCCCCACCATAACTGTCTGGAAATACACCAATCCTTGATATTATCTGTCCAATTATAATAGGTCTTATCCATTCTCTCAGGAATTAACTGAATATCGCCACTCTTTACTGCCTCTACCGCAGGCTTAATCAACTCATCCATCTTAACAAACCACTGCTGCTTTACTAATGGCTCGATGGTTGTCTTACATCTGTCATGTGTACCTACATTATGGCTGTGATCTTCAATCTTTACAAGTAATCCCATGCTATCAAGCTCTTTTACAATAGCAGCTCTTGCTTCGTAACGACCCATACCTTCAAACTTACCGCCATCCTTATTAATGGTAGCATCGTCGTTCATGATATTAATAATCGGTAAATTATGTCTCTTTCCAACCTCAAAGTCGTTCGGGTCATGAGCCGGTGTAATCTTAACAACACCAGTACCAAATTCCATATCTACATAAGTATCTTCAACAATCGGAATCACACGATTTACGATAGGAAGCTTAACCTTCTTACCCTTTAAATGAGTATATCTCTCATCATCCGGATGAATCGCTACTGCCGTATCACCAAGCATAGTCTCTGGTCTTGTGGTTGCAAAGGTCAAATACTCACCAGACTCTGTTCCATCCTCGTTCAAAACCGGATACTGAATGTGCCAGAAATGTCCTGCCTGATCCTCATACTCTACCTCTGCATCAGAAATAGAAGTATTACATACAGGACACCAGTTAATAATACGGGAACCTTTGTAAATATATCCTTTTTCATGCATCTTACAGAAAACTTCTGTAACAGCCTTATTACAGCCTTCGTCCATAGTAAAACGTTCTCTGTCCCAATCGCAAGAGGAACCAAGCTTTTTCAACTGGCTGATAATTCTTCCGCCATATTCCTTTTTCCAATCCCAAGCTCGCTCTAAAAATTTCTCACGTCCAAGCTCCCACTTATCAATGCCCTCTTCCTTGAGCTTTTCAATAATCTTAACTTCCGTTGCAATACTTGCATGGTCTGTTCCCGGCTGCCATAATGCATTATATCCCTGCATTCTCTTAAAACGAATTAAGATATCCTGCATGGTATTATCTAATGCGTGTCCCATATGAAGTTGACCTGTAATGTTTGGAGGTGGAATCACAATTGTGAATGGTTTTTTACTCCTGTCTACTTCTGCATGAAAATATTTCTTTTCGAGCCACTTCTGGTAAATTCTGTCTTCCAAACCATGTGGATCATAAGTCTTAGCTAATTCTTTGCTCATGTTTTTCTTCCTTTCTTTTCTTTAACTTTCTATCACGAATAAGCACCTCGTGAAGTTCCTTCACTCGGTCGCGTTGCGCGTCATAGTGATATAAAGAAAATTGTATGCAAGCATCCATTTTCCTTTATATCACCATGACTTTGCTTATTCACGAAAAATAAAAAAACCCTTTACTGAAATTCCTAATTTCAGCAAAGGGCGAGTTACCGCGGTACCACCTTTGTTCGAATGCATATTGCATCCATCTCCACAAGCTCCCATCAGAGCCCTGTCCGTTAACGGGGACGAATCGTGAATCCCTACTGATATATCTACTTTCCGGATTCCGGTTTCAAAGCTACCTTCTTCATTCCTTCCTTCAAGAAATCTTTCAGCCGATGGATTTCTCTCTCTGATAAGGGGTAATGAATACTCCTCTTTGGCACTACCTTTTTCGTAATTATTCAGTTCCTTCATAATTACGATGCATAAATCCATCTAAAATTGCTTCACCATAGGATTTTTGCACTCTCGAATCATGTTCTTACTGTCTCAACAGCAAGTCCTTCGACCTACTCTAAATAATTACTATTTTTCATATGTATAATGATAGTAAATGAAAAGAAAAAAGTCAAGCAGGATTTTGAAGATTCAGCCATGCAAGCTCGCACTCTATACAAGAATAAATCTATATTCTTATGCTCAATATATAAATTTATGCTTATGCATGGCTTGACAAATAATATTATACGGCATATAGTATTGATAAGAATAATATTATATACCATATAATATTATAAATTAAAAAGGAGATGAATTCATGGTATTTAATACAGGTTCTACTCTGCTTGATGCTATTGTTCTAGCTGTTGTATCAAAGGACATAGAAGGTACTTATGGCTACAAGATTACCCAAGATGTTCGGGAAGTTATCGAGCTTAGTGAATCCACACTTTACCCTGTATTGCGCCGCCTACAAAAGGATGAATGCCTAACCACCTATGATCGGGAATGTGCCGGACGTAATCGCCGCTATTACCAGATTACAGAAAAAGGCAGCGCACAGCTACAGCTTTACAGAACAGAATGGATTTCGTATTCTAACAAAATTACGAGTGTATTTGAGGGAGGTATAACTCATGAGTAAAAATGAATTCTTAAACCAACTCTCCACATTACTCTCTGATGTTCCACCGGAAGAAAGAGATGAGGTGCTTGCATATTACAGAGAATATATTGAGGATGCCGGTTTGGAGAATGAAGAAACTATTTTAGAAGAACTTGGCACACCAGAGGCTGTGGCCGCCGAGATTAAATCAGGTATGCTAAATAAGAATAATCAAGATATCAACTATTCATCCAATACCATAAAACATTCACCAGAGCCATACGCTTCTACACAAAATGAGCAGACTTATTCCTATCATTATGGAAACACCGCTCAACAGCCACCAGTTCCTGTACAGAAGCATAATCCACTTCTTGTTATTCTAGCAATTATTGGAATTATTTTATTAAGTCCTGTTTGGATTGGACTTCTTGGCAGTTTATTAGGCATCCTTTTGGGAATCTTTGGTGCTGTCTTTGGGTTGATTTTTGGCTTTGGCATCGCAGGACTTATATGCTTTATTGTAGGTATTATTATCTTTTTTGCCGCTTTCCCAGTTTTACTGCACAATCCTCTAGCAGGCTTAACATGTATCGGAGTCGGACTTGTAGTTACTGCACTCGGCATATTGTTCATGCTTTTCACAGGCTGGCTATGCATCGGTGTTATCCCTTGGATTATCCGCTTACTTAGCAACCTTTTTCACCGAAAGAACAAATCAAACAAGGAGGCTCACGCATGAAAAAATTTGCAAAAGGTTGCTTTTTAACAGCTATTTCCATGTTTTTTATTGGAATCCTCATACTTATTATATGTATTATCATTGGTGGTAACTCACTTTTTCATTATCTAAAAAACGAAAGTTTACAGCATGATTCCTTTTCCAAACTTTTTGATGGTACTGTTGTTACTTTTCATAATGGCGAAAGTCACCTTGACTTCTCGGAACATTATCAGACCCATTCTGGCAAACATGAAAATATGCAGGTAGCTACTGCTTCTGAAATTAAAAATTTAGATATTGATTTGGGCGGTGGGATGTGTATTATTTCCGAATCATCGGACGATTTTTTCCATATTTATACGAATAACGCTAACAAATTTCAATATTACAAAGAAGACAATACACTTTATCTAAAAGGCTTTGATAAATTTACATTTGGAATTCATACGAATGACTACAATGCGATATATCTCGATATTCCTAAAAATTTCTCTTTTGAGAATATCAATATTGAACTTGATGCAGGATATTTAGAAGCTCATTCCTTAATTGCCGCTAACGAAATCAACCTTGAAGTCGGTGCCGGTGAATTAATCACAACATCACTCAATACCAATTCTTTCTCACTTGAACTTGGTGCTGGTAATGTAGAAATAGAAAACGGTGATGTTAAAGACGCTAATGTTACTGTTGGCTTGGGTAATATGACTTATCACGGAATACTTAGTCGAGATTTAACTGCTGAATGTGGAATGGGTAATCTCGAATTATTTCTCAATGATTCCTATGAGTCACACAATTACAATATTGACTGTGCAATGGGTAATCTGACACTTCATGAAAAATCATTTGGTTCCATTGCTTATTCTAGGCATATCGAACATGATGCAGACAGCACCTATACTCTTACCTGTGGTATGGGAAACATGAATATTCTATTTGAATAAATATGAAGGAGGACTCTTAAAATGGACTTTAATCAGAACAACAACAATGAATATCGTAAGCTATACAAATCAAGAAACCGTATGCTTTGTGGCGTATGTGGCGGTATCGGTGAATATTTCAATATTGATCCTACTGTTATTCGCCTTCTTTGGATTATTTTCTCAGTAGTAGGTGGATGTGGAATTCTTGCTTACATTATTGCAGCAATTGTAATTCCTGAATACTAAGTTTTCGATCACTACATTAAAATAGGGTAACTATTCAGAGCCAATCTCGAAAATACTTCGTATTTCCTCGATGTGGCGTATCCGCCCAATAGATATCCACCGAAATATACTTTTGAATGCAAGCATTCATCGCATATTTCTGCGTCTATCTGCTTGGCTCTGAACAGTTACAAAATAGGAATAAAAAGCCTCTTCTGAGGTATGCTATATCATATATATTTATAATAAAAAGCATACGATTCGAAAAAGGAGGCTTCACTATGAAACAATTCACATCTTTCTTTCACTCAAAAAGCAACAAAAACATATTACTATGTACTTTGTTGCTTTTTCTATTTGTTACAGCTATTTTTTCATCGACGATTCTACAAGCAATGGAATTTGAGAGTTTCCCAACGGAAACTGCTCCATTTTCCACAGAAGAAATCCCTACCGAATCAGAAATAGATGTACCTCTAACAACAGAAATTTCTGAAACTATTACAACGCAAGCACCTATCCATTCAGAAACAACAGCTATAGAATCTTCTAGCGAAGATTTTATCGTAGATGCCTTTGATGGCATTTATTATGTCACTTCATCGGGTGGTCTTAACGTCCGCAGTGGTCCTTCTATTCAATATGATATCATTGGTAGCCTTCCTTACGGTGAACAAATATCTGTTACTGGTAAAGTGCAAAATGATTGGTTTGAAATTTTCTTCCAAGAAACATACGGATATATCTCTGCAAAATATCTTTCTGTAGATCCGCCCTCAACACTTCCTCTAGAAAACGAAGAAATTGCAGAAACACTAGAAAATATTTCAGAAGAACCTGTTCCACCCCAAGAAACAATACCTTTTGTATCAGATACTACAATGGTGTTGTTACTATTTGCTATTGTTACAATGCTTATTATTATCATTATTACTGTAATCAGTTTTTTTCATAATAACCATAAATATTCCCAATAAAATACTTGCCCCACACCTTGTACCTGCAAGAATTTCTTGTCTAGTTCTTACTACATTATAGCAATTTTTTAGCGCCTACTAAAAAGAACTGTATCTCTCTTGAAATACAGTCCCCTACATACCATTTAAAAACCTGTTTTATTATTTGATTTTGTACGAATCATCTTTACAGCACTTTCCACATCCGCAAGTTCTTTGATTACTTCCTCTGCTGTTTCTATTTGTGCTGAATTAATGCAAAAGACAATGCTTTGGCTTTCTCCCTTAAATACCTTTGCAAAAAATCCTGGTTTATCCCAACGTAAAAAATATGAAACTCTTGCTTTCATAAATGCCTTTTCTAATATAGTCTTAACATTTTGATCCGTTACCGAACAAAAATCCATCTCATTATTTACTTTTACCTTGCTATACTCATTTTCCACTGTCATGCACGCCTTCTTTCGTTATGCTAATAATATATTTTACCTTCTTCTAGCAATTTTATTTTTCCATCAATCACTTCTAAAATCGTAACCGCACAGTTCTTATGAACGCCACCCTTCCAGAATTCTGCAACACTGTTCATATTAATCGAAGACAACAATCCTCTCAATGCAGCACCATGCGTGGATATTAAAATGATATCATCCTGATATGCTGTAGTATGTACCAATTCCTGCAAAAAATCCGTTGTTCGATTACATAATATTTCTATCTCTTCTGCACCATCCGGTGCAACATATTTTTCCGGATTTTTAAAAAAGTTAATAAAATCAGGGTCTGGAATAGTATAGTTATCTTCCGCACAGATAAATCCTTCATATACACCAAAGCTTATTTCCTGAATTCTTTCTTCCTCTATGACTGGAATATCTCTATTTCCCTTGATAATCATTGCCGTTTCTTTTGCACGCAGCAAAGGACTTGTATATATTCTTGTAAACGGAACATCTGCCAACGCTTCTGCCGTTACCCTTGCCAAACGCCTTCCTTCTTCATTTAGCGGAATATCTGAACGCCCTTGTAATCTCCTTATTATATTCCAATCCGTTTCTCCATGACGCATCATATATATTTTCATAGTATCTCATCTCACAATATTACTACTTGATAAATGTCCACACCCTTAATACCTAGACATCAAACGTGCACCGACTTATTATCTATCTAATTTAAATATAATATAAAAAAAGAAAAAATACAAATATATCTTGCGAAATTAATTTACATAAAAAATTAAAATTTCACTGCTAATTCATCGAAAAAGTGATTGCCTTACGGCAATCACCTCAACGAATTACTCAAATCATACTGCAACGATTGACTAATGAGTCTGACCTCATTTAACTTATTTCAAAATACAAATTGACTGTGCTGGCATACTTAAAATTCCATCCTGTAAAGTAATAACTTCACCCTGCAATGTTAAATACCCCCGTATTCCCATATCTGCAATCTCTGTCCCTACAATTGAAATCTTTATTTCCTCATCTGAGGTATTATATGCAACAGCAATTACACTGTCTTCATATGTTTTTGTAATTACAGCCTGATGACCTTCGCACAATTCCTCTACCAATGCGATTGTTCCACGTGCTAGTTCTGGATTCTCATTACGAAGTCTTATTCCACGTTTATAATAGTTCAATATTGATGTTTCATCTTTTAACTGTTCGTCCACTGGTGCAAATGCAGACTTTATACCATCATCCGCATCCTTTGGTCCATTTGTCATACCTGACATATCTACATTCGACCACATCATTGGAAGGCGCTTATTCTCATCCTTCTTTCCAGAGCTTGCCATACCAATCTCTTCACCGTAGTATATAAAAGGATTTCCACTCATAGTCATCAATAAACCAGCCGCCATCTTCATATCATTTTCATTCGCATTCAATGAATTTGATATACGTCCCATATCATGGTTTGTAATGAATGGCGCATCAATATGTCCATCATATACTTCACTAAAATCTGTCTGATATGTCAACATACTATTCACAAACTTCTCTGCCTTATAATTTCCTCTTGCAGTTTTAATTATCTTTCCTTCTGTATCTGCTCCATCAAAGTTGAACATACTTGGTGTCTTACTTGCATAATAATCGGTAATCGTTGCCAATCCTGCCCAAACTTCCGATACCATATAACAATCAGACTTCAGACTCTGACAATATGTATAGAACCAGTTCATTATATCTATATTAAGTTTTTTATCCGTTTCACTAATGTGCATTACTGCATCCATTCGAAATCCATCAATTCCTTTACCAATCCAAAATTCTGCAATATCCTCAAATTCTTTTTCTAATACACCACTTTCCCAATTTAAGTCCGGCATCTCTTCACAAAAAGAACCTTCATAATACCAATCTGTTCCTTCTATCGGATAAAATGTATTGTCCACCTGCTCTTTTGTAAAATGATAATACTCTACATACGGGCATACACTCGCATCCACTTGAGCATCTGCTGGAAGTGTTTTCAAATACTTACAAGCCTCTGTAAACCAAGGATGTTTGGAAGATGAATGATTCATAACAAAATCAATAATAATATGTATATCACGTTTATGACATTCCTCTACCAGTTTCTCAAAATCTTCCATACTTCCATATTTTGCATCTATCGCATAATAGTCTGTAACATCATATTTATGATATGTAGTTGATGGCATAATGGGCATGAGCCAGATTCCATTAAATCCCATATCTTGTACGTAATCAAGCTTTTCTATCACTCCGTTTAAATCACCAATTCCATCTCCATCAGAATCACAAAAGGAATAAACAAAGATTTCATAATAGTTTCTATAATTGTCATCTATAATATTAAGTTCCTGCTCATATTCATATACTATCGGTTGCGTAGCTACTTCTGGCTGTACTTCCTCTATCCCTGACGCCTCCATACTTTCTGCTGTAGCTATTGTCATTTTCTCTACACCATCAGTACTTGCGCTTAATTGTTCTCCTGTCCCTGCACATCCGGTTATTCCTAATGTTATTACCATTGTACTCAGCGTTAATTTTTGAAGTATATTCTTACTTTTCATACATTATTCCTTTCTGTCGAGTCATTATTCTAGCCTATTTCTGTATTTTTAGTATAATCGTAATTATTCAGTACCTTCATAATTACGAGACATCTTTGATGTCTTGCAATAATCCATTTTAAATCGCTTTCACCGATGGGATTTTTGCTTTCCGTATCATTTTCTTACTGTCTCAGCAGTAAATGCTTCGGCCTACCTGAATAGTTACGTATAATCTATGTTACTTATCCTGCATATCCGTTTTCCAGAATATATATGCAGAAAATCGGCAGTCATCTTAGACTGCCGATTTAAAGTCTTATATAACGGGTATTAACCCTTTACTGCACCACCAGTTACACCTTCTACATAGTACTTCTGTAAGCACATAAAAAGAATTGTTACTGGTACCGCTACGAGAATACCACCTGCACAGAATCTTGTAAAGAATCCTTGATAATCATTTGTTTTAACCCAGCGGAACATGGCTACTGCTACGTTATAGCTGTCACTGTGGCCTAACGCTACATAGGAAGCAAAGATATAATCACACCAAGGAGCCATAAATGCGGTTAATGCAGTATAAATAATAATAGGCTTTGTCAATGGAAGCATCATGATATACAAAATCTGTGCTCTAGTAGCACCATCAATACGTGCTGCCTCATCAAGAGACTTAGGAATCGTATCCATATATCCCTTAAATACATAATATCCCATACCAGAACTTGCTACCGTGATTAAAATTAATCCTGGAACAGCACCTGCCTGAGTTAGACCAAACTGCTTTAATAAGAAATACAAACAAATCATTGTCAAGAAACCTGGGAACATACCAAGTATTAACCAAAAATTCATTAAAGCCTTACGTCCTTTAAAACGCATTCTTGAAAGTGCATAACTCACACAAATAACAACCAATGTTTGCAACACTGCCACAGCAGCCGCAATTGTAAGTGTATTACCATACCACTTTACAAACTGGCACTCTTCACTAAATAGAAATTTATATGAATCTAGTGAAAACTCCTTTGGTAACAAGTAATTTACCATACCACCAAACTCAGTAACATATGATCGAAAACTCTGAACTACTAAACAAAACAATGGGAACAACCATATAATACTAATAATAACCAAAACAATATAAGTAATTGCATTACCTACTGCTCTACGTCTTTTCATACTTGCTTCTTTTGCCATTATTGGAATCCCTCCTCATCCTTAACTGAAGGTAAGATATTATATACTACCAACGAAATTACAGCTGTTACTACGAATACCATAATACCAATAACTGCGGCCATCTTATAGTCTGTATTATTAACAGTCATCTTATACAACCAAGTTACCAGCAAGTCTGTACTTCCTGCTGAACCTGTTAACTCCATAGACTGTGGTCCACCACCTGATAACAAGTAAATAACGTTAAAGTTATTTAAGTTACCTGTAAACTGAGTTAACAAATATGGTCCAGTTACGAACAACATATATGGAAGCGTAATCTTACGAAACATCTGCCATGCATTTGCACCATCAATACGTGCACTCTCATATAAATCTTCTGGAATGTTCATCAAAAGACCTGTTGCGATTAACATTAAGTATGGAATACCTATCCAACAGTTCAGCGCAATAACTAATACTTTCGCATAAGTTGGATCAGTCCAGAATGGAATTGCTCTTTCAATCCATCCCCACTTCATTAAATAACTATTAATCAAACCATCTGCCGCAAACATCTTACTTACATATAATAAGGATACAAACTGTGGAACCGCAATTGTCATAACAAGAATTGTTCTCCACATCTTTTTAAATTTAATACCCTTTTTGTTTATTAACATCGCAACTCCCATTCCCAAGAAATAGTTCAAGAAGGTTGCAAAGAATGCCCAAACTAATGTCCATGATAAAACCTTACCGAAAGTCTTACCAAAACCACTTGCTCCAACAGAAATCAAATTCTTAAAGTTTTCAATCCCAACCCATGTAAATAATGACGCTGGAGCCTGATGATTATAATCATAATTAGTAAAAGCAACACAAATCATGAAAATAATAGGCAATACAGTAAATATAAACACACCAACAAATGGTAATGCTAATAATGTCTTATCAAAATTCTCATCTAATAAAGAATGTAAATCCTGCTTTGTTGTTGCAAGTTTCTTTCCTTGCTCAAGCAGAATCTGACGTTCTCTATTCTGACGAACATTTATTCTCCATAACAAAATAAATGTAAAAATAACGATAATACTTAATATACTAAATAAGAGAATAAAGAAACTGTTGTCACCATAAGATAATGTTCCATCTGCATTCCAACCAGTCTTCTTCGTTCCGAGTGTAGTAATATCTTTCAAATATGTTACACCACTTGTTAACATATAATAGATAAATAATAGCTCTACCCCAAAAAGAGCAACAAAACGAGCATATTGCTTATGCATTAACTGTCCAAATCCCATAATGAGAAAAGACACACGAGTTTTCCAATCACCTTTTACAAACGTTGTACCGATTTCTTTTAAATCAGTACCTATCCACTTAAAGAAATTAACAATTGCACTTCCTGCTTTTTTGAAAATACCAGAGTTTTTTTCCATTTCTTTCATCGTCCCTCCAGATTGTGTACTACCGATGCAGGCAAGCAACTACATGATTTTTTCATAATGTTTCACCTACAAAGTCAATAAGAATCAAGCTTTTTGCTTGAATTCGATGTTATTCACTACATCATTTTTCATAAATTCCTGTATCGACTCTCTCAAAGTCCTTGATACAAATTTACTAGGCAGGAAATAGAATTCCCTGCCTAGACATTATTTAATTTAACGTAATTATTCAGTACCTTCATAATTACGAGACATCTTTGATGTCTTGCAATAATCCATCTAAAATCGCCTTCAGCGATAGGATTTTTGCTTATCGTATCACTTTCTTACGGTCTCAGCAGTAAATGCTTCGACCTACCTGAATAGTTACAATTTAACTTCGATTTATTATCCAAAATCAAACACTTTATTCAGCTCTTACTATATGTCTGAATTATTGTGCATAAGACTGACATGTAGTCTGGAAGTTTTCAAGAACCTTCATAAGATCTTCGTCAGAAGCATTATCATATTCACCAGCGATTACAGAATCACCAAGAGATGTTCCAAGTGCCCAGTAGTCATTTGGATACTGTCCCTGTGGAATTGTGAATGCTAACTGCTCTGCAAGTGCTGAAAGCGCTTCATCAGCCTTAACTGCGTCACTCTGCTGAACTGCTACGTTAGAAGGACCCCAACCTACTTCGTTGTAACGAGCAAGCTGTACTTCTTCACTTGATAAGTACTTAACAATTGCATGGCAAACTGCTAACTTGTTAGCATCTGCCTGTGGCTTAATACCCATTAACTTAAATCCACCAAAACCGCTGAACTGATAATCTGTTCCATCAACAGTGAATGCAGGAAGCTTAGCACAAGCATAGTTATCACCAAACATTTCCTTTGCAGCTCCTGAATCCCATGTACCATCTACGATAGCTCCTGCGTTTGTTGCATTACTTACAGAAGAACCATTTACGAATGCTGGAGACTTCTTAAGGTTAATCATAGCCTTTAATGCCTTAACACCATTCTCTGATGCATAGTCAATGTTGCAAGCTGTAAAGTTACCCATATCATCTGTATCATATGTTAAGGTACATCCTGTTCCGAAGAAGAATGCTGGCTGATACCAAGCAGAGTTAATTTCCATATAGAAGCTCTTACCTGCTGCTTCACAATCAGCTACAATCTTATCAAGAGATGTAGGATCTGTTACAACACTCTTATCATAATATAAGAAATATCCGTTATCAGATGTTAAAGGATATGCAAATGTTGTTCCTGCCATAGTTGCTGCGGAAGCTGCACCTGCATCGTTCTGCTCTTTAACAAATGTTTCATTCTCACCTACTACTGGAGATAATGCACTTGCAGATACAAGACGAGCTAACTGATCCTGAGAGAATCCATAAATATCAGCACCACCTGCAACGTCTGTAATCATATTGCTTGCTGCATCACCTTCACCTACTTGCTCTACTGTTACAGCATATCCAGCAAACTGAGGATTAGCATCCTGGAATTCCTTAATCTTTGTCTCTGTAAATGTCTTAACATTTTCAGCAACCCAAACCTTGATTTCTCCTGTTCCGTAATCCTTAACTTCTTCTGTTGCTGCACCAGCTTCTGATGCTGCTGAATCTGCAGCTGGAGTCTCTTCTTTTGAGCTTCCACATCCTGTTAATGCTGCTGCTACCATTGTTGTTGACATAATCAACGCTAAAACACGCTTTTTCATTACTTACCTCTCCTTAAATTATAAAGTTTCTTTCTATTATTAAATTCTTCCTTAAGAATTATAATAATCAATTCTTATCTTATATAGCTTTTTTGTTTACCTGCATGAAACTAACATATTTTATGCAAACTCATTTCGAACATTTTCATTCTTCGGAAACGGTACCAAAAAAAATACATAAGTAAAACCACTTTTTATTATTTGCGGTTTTTGAATAATACATCTAACATTATACGAAAGTTTTTATGGAAACCTCTCAAATTGCTAAATCGTTTATCTGTTTTTATATTAACAATTGTGCAATTTATTTTCAATGGGAAATATTGACGATAAATCATTTTACAATTTGTGAATAATGCACGTAAAATTTTTCGTTATTTTTCGTGCAAGTTAAATAGTGCACACTTATATAATCTATCAACAAAAAAGCGATAAAAATGTTTTTTGAAATTAAAACATATTTTTTAGTTCATTCATCTTATTTTGAAACTATCCTATTTTGTTTCTGGTTAACAACAAACCACTCATAAGGGCTGTAAAAGGAGCAACTGCTACCAAACCAAAACTTCCTACTATCGTATGCAAAATTTCTGAAGCAACATGCTTATAATTTAGAATGTTATATATTGGAGTTCCCTGCGCCATAAAAACCATAAGAAGAGTCATATAACCACCTGAATATGCAAGAAGCAACGTTGTTGTCATCGTTCCCATTGCTGCTCTTCCCACATGAATCCCTGATAAAATGGCCTCTTTGGCTCTTATCTCCGGTTTCTTCTCTACCACTTCGTTAACTGCTGATGTAATATCTACCGCAATATCCATAATCGCACCACTTGCACCTATAAATACACTCGCCATAAAAATCTGTGTCAAATTCAAATTCTCAAACCCTGCATAAAGCAAACTCTCTGAACTCGTCATAACTGCACCATGAATCTTGAATAGTTCCGTAAAAACAATTCCCAAAACACATGTCATGAGTGTACCCAAAATTGCTCCCGCAGAAGCAGATAGAAATCGTCTATCATATCCATATACTAATGAAATAATTACAATTGTCAGTACAACTATTATACATAACCCTACAAAAATAGGATTAACTCCATTAAGACATGCTGGTACTAAAATTTTCCAAATACTTAATATTGCAATTATAAAAGATAATAAGCTCTTTAACCCTGTCTTTCCAGCAAAAATAACAAGTACAACCGCAAAAATGAACATTAAGATAAATTCTTTATCCATTCTATAATGGTCAATCATATTTACAGAAAGAATCTCTTTATTTTGATAACTAATGACTACCATCGCAATATCACCAACTGCATATATCTTATCATTCTCCAACGAACCGGTCAGCATATTATACGCCTCTATCTCTTGTCCCTTAAAAATACCATCTAATAATTTTACTGTACAATATTGCTCTCCTGAACGTATTAATCCACTATGAACAACTGCTGACTCATTTGTTTCTATTACCTCTGCCTTACATCTGTCTGTTCCCTGATAAATAACAGCATCCTCATAGCCCGTTGGAAGAACCATGAGGATGCATAATAATATACTACATATCAAGGAAGGCAGATGCGATACTATATATTTTATATATAATTTCTTCACCTACATTCTCCTCTTTGTTTTTACTAATATCTATTTTCAAAAAACATTTTTCTTACTTTATATAGTGAATATTCTCTTATTTCACACCTGTTAATGTCGATAACTTCTTAAAAATATCTGTGTTATCATAATATCCTTCAAAAAGACTTGAACCATTACCAATTGCAAAAACTGGTACAGGTAATCCTGTATGAGAATAAGAAGTAAATGCAATACCTGACTTATTATTTAAAATATGTGTAATCGTTACGGAAAGAGGTTCATATGTTCCATATAACACATATTCTTCCTGTGACATTTTTTTCTGACTTGATGCTCCAACCTCTAAGGTTCTCTCATAAGCGCTCTTAAGCTTTTCTATTTCATACTCTGTTAAAACAAGTGTTGGATTTGCTTCTGCTTCTGCATCATCTGGTGTTAAAAGTCCAAAGTTATTCTTAATATCTACTAACACCTGTGAAAATGGTGTCTTATTTTCTTTATAACCTTCCACATAATCTGAATCAAACTTTGCAAATGAAATTTTCTGATTATCAAGATTCTTCAAATATGTATCATAATTTGTTCCTGCAAAACCAATTGTCAAACCACCAGTTTCATGATCTCCTGTGACCAAAATCAAAGTATCTGCTGGATTTTCCTGATAGAATTTATATGCAACTTGAACAGCCTCATCAAGTGCCAGTGTATCATTAATAGATGCTGCTGCATCATTTGCATGACATGCCCAGTCAATCTTTCCCCCTTCAACCATCATAAAAAAGCCATTATCATTATCAAGTACTTCTATTCCTTTTTCCACATAATCAGCTAATTCCCACTGTCCCTCCTGTAAATCCATTGCATAAGCCATCGAATCACTATCTGCTAGATTTTCATCAACTGCAATCACTTTACCTGTTTCCTTAGAAACTGCTTCTATTTCGCTCTGTGTTGTTGTTACTGTGTATCCAGCCGTTTCAGCTACCTCATAAAGATCAGGTAAATCCTCATTTTTTCCAGTTGGTGTTAAAAGACCACCTCCTGCAAAATAATCAAATCCACTCGCAATCAATTCCTGACCAATTTCATAATAATTACTTCTAGATGCCTGATGTGCATAGAATGCTGCTGGAGTAGCATGATTTAAATTAACGCTTGTCAACACACCAATCTTATAACCTAACTGTTCTTTCAATTTCTCTGTAATAGTCTCATATGCTACTGTTTTGCTGGTATCCATATTAATTACACCACTATATGTCTTATTTCCTGTTGAAATAGATGTAGCTGTTGATGCAGAATCCGGACAGAACGATGTGCTATCAAAAGTCTGCGCAGAACCATTTACAGGGAAATTCATAAATGAAAGCTTTTCTGTTTCTACTCCTCCATTATTTCCCATGGTACCAAGATAGTAAGCTGCTGACTGAACCTGAGGATAACTCATACCATCTCCAATAAACAAAAAGATATACTTTGGTATATTCTTATTTATAGTATTTGCAACCGATGTATCATTAACTGCATATACTTCATTTTCTACTTTTACATTTTCACTTTTTGCTGAACTTTCTACCTTCTGTCCACATCCCATTAATGCTGTTGACATCAAAATTGCAGACATAAAAGCTGCTGTTGCTTTGTGATTAATTCTTCTCATATTATCTCCTCTACTTCTCTTCACTTATATATCACACATTAATATGTTATAAGAAAATCTTAATCACCTTATGTAAAAGTATCTATCATACTTTTGTATAATTCATGTAAAAAAATGTTAGAGCTAACGGCATGTTTAAGCAATTAGAAGAATTAAGAAATGAAATTGTATCTCAAAAATGAAGCAGCTGCTTCTGATCAGGATTTTTCCTGAAGAAAAATTGAGATGCAAAACAAAAAGGACTAGATACTTCTAGTCCTTTTAACGTGCGCTAGAGGATTCGAACCCCCGACCTTTTGGTCCGTAGCCAAACGCTCTATCCAGCTGAGCTAAGCACACATTTTTATTTTTTATTTATTAAATGCCGGCAACCGGAATCGAACCGGTACGGGAGTATAAGTCCCGCAGGATTTTAAGTCCTGTGCGTCTGCCAGTTCCGCCACGCCGGCATAATAAATATTAAACCACTTTCGTGGAATGGGACCTACAGGGCTCGAACCTGTGACCCTCTGCTTGTAAGGCAGATGCTCTCCCAGCTGAGCTAAGATCCCATGAACAAAAATGTAAATACTAAATTTACAAACGACCCAGAAGGGACTCGAACCCTCGACCTCCGCCGTGACAGGGCGGCGCTCTAACCAACTGAGCCACTAGGCCATATTAAAATATTAATTTGAAGTGGACCTTCGGGGACTCGAACCCGGGACCGACCGGTTATGAGCCGGTTGCTCTAACCAACTGAGCTAAAGGTCCAAATACCTCTTAAGTCATACCTTTTAAAGGTAAAGCCGATGATCGGACTCGAACCGATAACCTGCTGATTACAAATCAGCTGCTCTGCCAATTGAGCCACATCGGCATAATTAAGTATTATGCGCTTTCATTAGCTTAATACTAATGACTCCAACGGGAATCGAACCCGTGTTACCGCCGTGAAAGGGCGATGTCTTAACCGCTTGACCATGGAGCCTTAAGCTTGCATCGGACTTTCTCCGCGCGAACTCCCCGAGTAGGGCTCGAACCTACAACAACTCGGTTAACAGCCGAGTGCTCTACCATTGAGCTATCGAGGACTATTTAATAAGGAACACATCGTATTCCTTCAAAACCGAACACACAAATCTTTATCAAATGACTTCCGGAATCCTTTCGGATTCTCACTTCCACAATTCTTCCTTTACCTTCCAGGATAAGCCCTCGACCTATTAGTAA
>JAFSCH010000038.1 GCA_017436865.1 Lachnospiraceae bacterium | reverse complement strand
ATCATTTGTTCGTAATTATCTTTGAATATTTCTTGTAGTATGTTCATGAAATAATTATAGAACAAAAAAGGCAAAAGAAAAACCTACCCCTCAAAGATTGAGGGGCAGGGGAGCTGAAGTGTCGAAGACACTATTTTTATGATATAATGTTTGCAAATTTTTTGAGTTTTGTGAGATAATAGGTGTACTTTAGAAAGGCATGGTTATATAGAATGGAAAAAATAAAGATAGGTTCTCATGTAGGGATGGCTGGAAAAGAAATGTTTTTAGCTTCTGTAAAAGAAGCAGAAGCTTATGGGGCAAATGTTTTGATGCTTTATACAGGAGCACCACAAAATACAAGAAGAAAAGAGATTGAGGAATTAAATATAGAGGCAGGTTGGGAATATGCGAAAAAGGCAGGAATTGAGGAAATTGTTGTGCATGCACCATATATAATTAATCTTGCTAATACAGTAAAACCTGAAATTTTTGAATTAGCGACAGAGTTTTTACAGAAAGAGATTCATAGAACGGCAGCTATGCGCAGTAAGATTTTAGTGCTGCATCCAGGGTCGCATTTGAATGAAGGAGTGGAAGTAGGCATAGCACAAGTGGTAAAGGGACTTAATTTTGTTTTAGATAATAATGATGATGACGTATATATTGCATTGGAAACGATGGCAGGCAAGGGTAGTGAGCTTGGTAGAACCTTTGAAGAATTGAAAATGATTTATGATGGTGTGCATAAAAAAGAACGCTTGCGTGTTTGTTTTGATACATGTCATGTAAATGATGCTGGTTATAATTTGGTAGGAGACTATGAAGGTGTTATGCAGAAATTTGATGAAGTGATTGGACTTGAGCAGATTGCAGTACTGCATATTAATGATAGTTTAAATTCATGTGGGGCGCACAAAGACCGACATGCCAATATAGGAGAAGGGCAGATTGGATTTGAAACCTTACAAAAGATTGTTCACGATGAGAGATTTAAGGAAGTACCTAAAATTTTGGAAACACCGTGGCGTTGTGCAGAAGGATCTGATAAGAAAACCATTCCGCCATATAAAGAAGAGATAGCAAGATTAAAAGGTTTCTAAAGGCTATTATAGTACCTATTTGAAATGTGAGTTATGATAGCTTTTTATGTAGCAGTAAAACACTTTTTATAGTTAGGAAGGAGTATGAAGATAGAGATGGCAAAAGTAACAATTATAAGTGAAACACCAAAGAATCCAATAACACTTGTAGGAGAGCGCGCAGGTGTTTGCTGGGGGGCAGATATTAATGATAAAGAGAAAAACTATAAGCGAGGATTGGACTGTATTGAATCAGGACATCATCGTGTTTTGGAATATGTGAATGTAGAAATGGTTTTAGACGGTTATTCTGCCAGGGTAATTAGAGAGTGGTATACTCATATTGGAGGGGCGCCAACCAGATTACAGGCAAGTACCAGATATATTAATTACAAAAACTTTGAATATGTGATTCCACCAACGATAGAGAAGAAGGAAGAGACAAAGAAGTTATACACCGAGCTTATGCAGCAGATTGCAGAAACCTGCAATAAGTTAGAGACAGAGTGTGGAGTACCAAGAGAAGACGCAGCAATGTTACTCCCACTTGGTATGAGTACTAAAATTGTGGACAAGAGAAATGTTCGTAACTTAATTGAGATGTCGCATCAAAGATTATGTACCAGAGCATACTGGGAATATCGTAGACTCATGCAGGATATTATGAAAGAATTAGAAGCTTATTCAGAGGAATGGGCCTATCTTGTAAAGCATTATTTTAAACCTAAGTGTGAAGTTGCTGGTTACTGTACTGAGAAGAAATGTTGTGGAAGAATGCCGAAAGCTGAGTAATATATATTTGGCTTAAAAGAGTATAGAAAAGATACAATAGAGGGATAAATATGAGATTGACAACAGAAAGGCTGATACTTCGAAAATGGACATACAGATATGACTGAGCGAGATGATGAGTGTGAGTTAGGCTACTGGATTGGTAAACCATTTTGGGGAAAAGGATATATGCCAGAAGCTGCAAGAGAACTTATCAGACGTGGATTTGAAGAGTTAGGAATGACTACAATTCAAGTGCTGAGAAATACTATGGTTCAGGTATATTGTTGTATTGGAGTTACCCTAATTCATCGGAAAATGTGATTTTTTGATGGGTTAGGGTGGTTTTGTGTATGGATATTGTAAGGGATGGGAAGGGGATTTGCAAGGATAAGATATAATAAAAATAATTGTATATTGGTAGGCAATGCCGTATAATATATTAAGACCGTATAAAAATGGGAGATGATATTAATGAGTATAAAAGAGTTACGCTTACAAACTGGATTAAGTCAGAGTAAATTTGCAAATATGTTTGAAATACCGGTTGCGACATTAAAAGATTGGGAACAGGAAAGACGAAACCCACCAAGTTATGTAATCGGTATGATTAAGACTATCTTAGAATATAAAGGAATTCTTGTTGACGAGGCATATGTTGAAGCATGTGAGAGAAGAAGGAAAAGTGTAGAAAAGGCATTAGCGATTGTTTTGACAGCTACTAATGGTCCGGATGAAAAGTTTATGGATGTATTAGAATCCTATATTTTTGGAAAGATTTCATTGGAGGAAATGGAAGCAAGAATAGATAGATTGGAATATTTGGGAGTGTAGCAAATGAGTGGTGGAAGACATTGTTATCCAGATAGTGAAGTTTTGATTAATAAATATAATATTCATGACAAAGAACTTTTGGAAAAATTAGAAATACAGAAAGTGACTGCAAAACTTTTGGGACTTGATGTGAGACAGGATAGAATAGAATGCACTTATGATAAGCAACATTTGATTCATATTCATAAATATCTATTTGGTGATATTTATGAGTGGGCAGGAACTTTTAGAAAAGAAAATTTATATAAAAGCGAGAGAGTTCTGTCTGGTGGTTCAACGGAATATGTGGATTATCATGATATTGAAAGACAGTTGGATGAATTATTAAAAAGATATAAGGATTTTGAATGGAAAGAAGAAAGTGAAATTGGGAATAAGGTATCTGAATTTCTATTGGAATTGTGGATAATTCATCCGTTTAGAGAAGGAAATACAAGAACTTGTATTACGTTTTTGTGGCACTATTTAACTGGTAAGGGAATTGATTTTCGAGTGGAATTATTACGAAAAAATCCAATGTATGTGAGAGACTCTTTGGTTATGGCGAATTATGAGCAAAAAAAATACTTGATTAGAATTATATCGGATGCACTTGCAGAGGCTGTAGAACCAAAAGAGTATTTGCAAGCGGATGATACTATGAGAGAACAGTATCAGATTGCTAAGGCGGATTATGAGGCATTTCGTGAGAAGTATTTTATAAAGAAGTCATAAGGAGTAATGAGCCTATAGAGGAGTTTGAATGGAATGTATAGGTGTGTATTGAGTGTATTCTTTTTTACAAGCAAAAATACCGCAGAACCCTTGAGTTCTACGGTATTTCTTACTCTATAAATCAATCGGAGTGACAAGATTCGAACTTGCGGCCCCCACCTCCCTAAGATGGTGCTCTAGCCAAACTGAGCCACACCCCGATAATCAACAACAGTTATTTAACCATATTCACATAAAAAAGTCAATGAAAATAATAAAAAAATAATTTAATGTTTATGAGAAAAAATATTGACAATTGTCAGACAATTTGTTATATTAAATATAGATTTTGGAACAATAAGTTTCAAATTCCAAAAGCTTTTCACTTAACTCTTTTTCAATATAGTAATCCTTAAAAGAAGGCTTTGTTCTGGTAGTATCCTCCCAATTCTTTGCTATCGGAATAAAGCCTTCTTTGCGCTTATGAAATGGTTGACATGGGGAATTATAACATATATGATTTGGGGTGACTATACTGAATAGTTACGATTTTGGTGTGTAATAGGCATATGTTAAGAGATATATTGTTGCGGAAAGGCTTAGGTATAAAAAATGGAAAGAGCACTAATTGTAGGAGTGAATCTGAATCAGGGGGATAATTTTGAATTATCGATGAAGGAACTTGCAAGTCTGGCAGAGGCTTGTGATATGGAAGTCGTAGGGCAGGCAGAACAGAACATGGAAAATGTGAATAATGCAACTTACATTGGTTCAGGTAAAGTAGAAGAAGTGAGGGATGCGGCCGAGCATCTAGCGGCTGATATTGTAATTTTTGATAATGCACTATCTCCAATACAGCTAAGAAATTTACAGGATGCTTTGGGGAAGCCTGTTATGGATAGAACAACATTAATTCTGGAAATTTTTTCTTCACGAGCAAAAACAAAGGAAGCAAAGCTTCAGGTAGAGGTTGCGAGATTACAATATATGCTTCCTAGATTGGTAGGATTACATGAGGCTCTGTCAAGACAGGGTGGTGGAAGTGGTTCCATGAGTAATAAGGGAGCCGGAGAAAAAAAGATTGAGCTGGACAGAAGACGTCTAGAACAGCGTTTAACCAGTATGAAGCGTGAATTGGAGGAAATCGCTGGAGAGCGTGAGGTACAGCGTAAGAAGAGAGCACAGTCAGGAATTCCTCGTGTTGCACTGGTAGGTTATACCAATGCAGGGAAGTCTACGATTATGAATATGCTTGTAAATACTTACATTGGAGATGAAGAAAAGAGAGTCTTTGAGAAGGATATGCTCTTTGCAACTTTGGATACTACTGTAAGACGAATTGCTCCGCCGGATAGAAATCCTTTTCTACTATCTGATACGGTTGGATTTATTTCGAAATTGCCACATAATCTGATTAAAGCATTTCGTTCCACTCTTGAGGAAGTAAGAGAAGCAGATTTGCTTTTGCAGATTATTGATTATTCGGATGAAAATCATACGGAATATATGAAAGTGACGCAAGATACGTTACATGAGTTAGGTGCAGATCATATTCCGATGATTTATGTATTTAATAAGGCAGATTTATGCGGAATGGGGCATTTAGCAATGATACAGGGAAATGATAAGATTTTTATGTCAGCAAAGGCAGCGGATGGAATCGAGGCCCTTTTGAATTTAATAGCTGGAAAGCTTGCTGGTGGATATCAGGATTGTGAATTGCTGATACCATATAAACGTGGGGATGTGGTGTCATACCTGAATGATAATGCAGTAGTTTATGAAATGGATTATCGTGAGGATGGAGTATATATAAGTGCAAATTTGAAGGTAAGTGATGCAGGTAGATTTGAAGAGTATATGTTGTTGAAAGATGGTGAAGAGAGGTAAAGATGTAGAAAATAATAAATGAAAAAAACTTTGAATTGTGTAAAAATATGGTAAAATAATAATAGATAAAAATCAATTTGGCGAATGTTTACAAATTATTTAAAATTTAATAATAAAAATGCGGTAAAATAAACATATGCAGAAAAACGCCAAAGGAGATTTTTGCCATGGATGGACAAGGAAAAAAGCATGATATCAGAAAAAGAATTTATGTGATGGGTGTAGCTGTGATTATTTTAGTAAATATTACAGCATGGTTGAGTGTGGATTTTTGTGATTGGTATATTGCATATGTTTATCCTATCTGGTTAAACACATATGCCAGACTCACAAGCCTTGTGCCTTTTTCAGTTGGTGAGATTATGCTTGTTCTTGCAGTGTTTCTTACGGTATTTGGGATAGCATTTTTGGTATGGAATGTTTTTGCTTGTGGAAAACATAAAAATGCATTGGTGAAATACTGGAGGATTTATGCGTGGATAGGGCTTATAGTATGCGATGTTATGACATGCAATTGTTTTATTATGTATCATGCATCAAGTTTTTCGGAAAAATATATGAGTAGCAATGAAGTAGGAAGCATGGTTGTTGATGTCAAGGCGTCCGCGGTAACAGAAGTTATGACAGAGAAAAGGACAGTATATACAAAGAAAAATATTATTATATTACGTGATTATTTGGTAGAAAAATGCAATGCGCTGGCACTACAAATTGAACGTGATGAAAAAGGGAATGCTGTTTATCGCGGAGATTTAATGGCAGAGTCTGTAAGAGCAATGGAGCATCTTGGAGAAAAGTATGAACAATTATCTGGTTTTTATGTGACACCGAAGTATTTGTCTGCTTCTGAATTTTTTAGTCAGCAGTATATTCAGGGATATTATTTTCCGTTTTCTATGGAGGCGAATATTAACTCTATGATGCATATATGTAATGTAGCGCCGACGGTATGTCATGAGTTGTCACATACAAAGGGATTTATCTATGAGGATGATGCAAATTTTATTGGTTTTCTTGCCTGTATAGAGTCTGAAGATTTGTTTTTACAGTATTGTGGATATTTAAGTGTTTTGAATTATGTGAATAATGACTTCTATAAGTCAATAGATAATAATAAAAATGTATATAAAAGGCATGTAAGAATCAGCGACCTTGTGGCTGAAGATAACATTTTTTTGTCAAAGGAAGATTGGGAAGTGGTAGAGAAAAAAGCTGTTGTAAGAACTGCAACGGTGAAAAAAGTTTCGAATACCCTTATGGAAACAACTCTGAGGCTGAATGGTGTTGAGGAAGGCATGCAGCAGTATGATAAGGTAGTAAATTTATTACTTGATTATTATAATGGGGTGCTGTATTAGATGGGGACAATAGTATCATATTTAGAAGAATATGGTGGATATAATTTTATAGAGAAACCGCTTTGTGAGATAGATGGGCTAATTCTGGCACATCTATCTTATTATGTTTATGACGGAGTTGTTCCGGGAATAGAAGAAACAAAGCCTGCAGTAACAACAGAATATATGAAAGAGAATATGGATGAGAAGAATTTTTTGTCGGTTACATGGGAGGAAGCACAGAATAGAGAACTGTTTTATAAGATTCTTGAAACAAGGCGTTTCCGTAGTATGAAGGCAAATTATTACGTAAATGCGATAGATAAAGAACAGTCGCTACAGTTTAGTGCGATTACTTTTTTACTAGGAAATGGTGATATTTATATTGCTTTTCGAGGGACAGATGATGGGCTGATCGGTTGGAAAGAAGATTTCTGTATGGCGTATCGGACTCCTATAGAAGCTCAAAAAAGAAGTGCGGATTATGTAGAAGCGGTTGCGAGGAAGTTTGTAAGAAGAAAAAATGCACGTTTTTACCTAGGAGGACATTCAAAAGGGGGGAATCTTGCAGCATATGCAGCAATGTGTTGTGATTCGAAGCTAAAGCATAAGATTGGTAAAGTGTATGATTATGATGGTCCAGGTTTTAGACCGGATTTTATGGAAACATTAGATTATGCTTCGGTAAAAGAAAAAATAATAAAATATGTACCAAAGGAATCTTTTGTAGGGATGCTCATGCAGGATCATGATGAGAAGTCGATAGAATATATTCTCATAGAAAGTGAGAAAGTGGGAGTGCAACAGCATATGCCTCTGTCATGGTGTATTGAGAATGATTTTTTTGTGCGAGCAGAGAGTAATGAACCGGTGAGAAAAGCTCTTTATGAGAGAATGAATCAATGGATTTATGATTTAGGGAGAGAAAGAACAGAAAATTTTTTGAATGAATTGTTTTGTATGGTCGAAGTAACAGAGGCACAGACACTTTCAGATTTTAAGACACCATCATCAGAGCTTTTAAAGAAAATGAAGCTGGTTAGAAATGCCTATCGTGAAATGGATGAAGAAACAAAGAACATTTTGTGGGAAATGGCAATATTTGTCGTAGAACTTATGGCAAAAGATCAGCATGAAAGAATTCAGAAATGGAAATTAATAGAACGCATGCGAGGCAGAATGGATGATTTCATTCTGAATGGAATAAAAGGAGACAGATAAGAGCTGTCTCCTTTTGAGGAATAGATAAAGAGAAGAGATTGAAAATGTAATTATTTCTTATAAAAATGTAACTGTTTTCATAATGAAAAGACAGCGTGTGGAAAAAATAAAAAAAAGATGGAGGGCAAGGGAAGGTATTGCTAAAAATGCCTAAAAATGATTACGGTTTTGATGTGAAATATGGTTGATTTACACAAAAAAGCAATATAAAATACAATTGTAAGCGCTTACAATAAGCGTGATGAAATTGGTTTTTATTTTGTTAAAAACATGTAAGGTTGGGAATACTTCATAAAAGAAAAGGGTTAAAAATAATGGAGGGATAGGAAGATGAGTAAAAAAGTAGTTACAATGGGTGAGATTATGTTAAGGCTTTCGACACCTAACAATGAGAAATTTATCCAGGCAGACGAGTTTGATGTATGTTATGGTGGTGGAGAGGCTAACGTTGCAGTATCTCTTGCAAATTATGGACATAATGTTGAGTTTGTTACAGCAGTGCCTGATAACGAGATTGGTGAATGCGCAGTAGCTGCTTTGAGAAAATATAATGTTGGAACACAGAATATTGCTAAATGTGGAGAAAGACTTGGAATCTACTTCTTAGAGTCTGGTTCTGCTATGAGACCTTCCAAGGTTGTCTACGATAGAGCACATTCTTCTATCTCTACAGCCAATGTTACTGATTTCGATTTTGATAAGATTTTTGAAGGCGTAGATTGGTTTCATTTTACTGGTATTACACCAGCAGTCTCTGATTCGGCAGCAGTATTAACGGAGGAAGCTTTAAAGGTTGCAAAGAAGCATGGCGTTAAAGTTTCCGTGGATTTGAATTTTCGTAAGAAATTATGGTCTTCAGAAAAAGCTCAAAAAATCATGAGGAATCTTATGCAGTATGTAGATGTGTGCATTGGAAATGAAGAAGATGCAGAATTGGTATTGGGCTATAAACCGGGTAATACAGATGTAAGAAGTGGTGATCTTGAACTGGTAGGTTATAAGTCAATTTTTGAACAGATGGTTGCAGATTACAATTTTGAATACTGCATTTCTTCTTTACGAGTAAGTCACTCTGCTTCTGATAATGGTTGGTCTGCATGTATCTACTCAAGAGATGCAAAGGAGTTTTATCATTCTAAGGAATACAGCATCCATCCAATTGTTGATCGTGTAGGCGGTGGAGACTCTTTCGCAGGCGGTGTTATATGTGGTCTTTTAGATGGAAAAGATTTTAAGGCAGCTCTTGAATATGGTGTAGCTGCTTCAGCATTAAAACATACGATTCCTGGAGATTTTAACTTAGTGTCTAGAAAAGAAGTTGAAACACTTGCTGGTGGAGATGCGTCTGGTAGAGTACAGAGATAGGAGAGCGAATATGAATGGGGTGTTAGAGAAGATTAGTCAAATTGGTATTGTACCAGTTGTTGTATTAGATGATGCAAAAGATGCAAAGCCTTTAGCAGAAGCATTAATTAAGGGCGGGGTGCCATGTGCAGAGGTTACTTTTAGAACTGCGGCAGCAGAGGAATCGATCAGAATTATGACAAGTGAGTTTCCTGAAATGTTAGTTGGTGCAGGTACGGTATTAACAACAGAGCAGGTTGACCGGGCGATAGATGCAGGTGCTAAGTTTATTGTTAGTCCTGGGTTAAATCCCAAGGTTGTTAAATACTGTCTTGAGAAGGGGGGGCCTATAACACCGGGCACAGCGAATCCTTCTGATGTAGAAGCAGCTATTGAATTAGGCCTTGATGTTGTGAAGTTTTTTCCGGCAGAAGCGGCGGGGGGATTAAATATGATTAAGTCGTTGGCAGCTCCTTATACACAGATGAAGTTCATGCCAACAGGTGGTATCAGTGCGAAGAATATTTGTGAATATCTTGCATTTGATAAGATTATTGCTTGTGGTGGTTCTTGGATGGTGAACAAGGAACTTGTTGCAGCAGGTAAATTTGATGAAATTCAGAATCTTACAGAAGAAGCAGTAAGAACAATGCTTGGATTTGAGTTAAGGCATGTTGGGGTGAACTGTACAGACGAGAAGGAGGCAGATTCTGTAGCTTCTAAGTTTGATAATCTATTTGGTTTTAGTAAAAAGGTTGGAAATAGTTCTGTCTTTGCAGGTATAGAGATCGAAGCTATGAAAGCTGTAGGTCGTGGTACAAATGGACATATTGGGATTGGAACAAACAATGTTGTTCGTGCTAAGAATTATTTGGAATCCGTTAAGGGTGTTAAGTTTATTGATGACTCAGCAGTTGTTAAGAATGGCAAATTAGTTGCAATTTATATGGAAGATGAAATTGGGGGATTTGCGGTACACCTTGTTCAGAAATAAAATAGAAGCGCTCGATAAAGGACATCACGATGTGGTGTCTTTTTTCTGGGGGAAAATACAAAATATCTGTAAATATAACAAGAAACATGGTGTTGTAAAAATTGTCGAAAAAAACAGGAAATTTAAAACTATCCTGTTTTCATATTATTATGTAATTTTGCACAATATTTATAAAGCTTTTATAAAAAAAATGCAAGAACCATAGAAAATCCACTTTTTACTTGCGCGCAAAAATAAAATGCGTAATAATAGCAGAGTAAATATATATGTGTGTAGCCTTATACGGATGAGTTAGTATAAGGTATAAAGAAAGGGAGTTAAATTATGATTAAGGGAGTAAAAGTATTATTGGATTCAGTTGATAAGGTAAGAGATTTTGTAGATATTACAAGAAGTGCTTCTTATGATATTGATTTAATCAGTGGTAGAAATACATATTTGGATGCAAAGTCTTTATTAGGTGTATTAAGCTGTGATTGTACCAAACCACTTGTATTAGATATTCATGCTGAAATCGAAGAGAGAAGAGAATTTTTAGAAAAGATTGAGAAGTATGTAGTAGCTTAATCTTATACATAAAATGTTAATAAAAAAGCGCAAGGCATTTCGCCTTGCGCTTTTTTTATGTAATAGGAAATTGCTGTAACGTTGTGGTGGTTAAACAAGAATTTCGCAAGAAATTCTTGCCAAGGTGCGTGCGCTGGCACGCACTATTTTTCTGCGATAGAAAATTGTTGTTACATAGTGGTGGCTAATAAAGTGCGCGTGCTGGCACGCACTTTTAAAAAAATAAAAAGCCTTGAATTTCAAGGCTTTTATTAAAAAGTTAATGCGGAAGATGGGACTTGAACCCACACGTCTATACGGACACAAGATCCTTAGTCTTGCCTGTCTGCCAATTCCAGCACTTCCGCATTTACAACTATATTTAATTACATAAAAGGATGCGGAAGATGGGACTTGAACCCACACGTCTATACGGACACAAGATCCTTAGTCTTGCCTGTCTGCCAATTCCAGCACTTCCGCGCATCAGCTATATGTAATTAGGAATCAGAAACATAATACTATGTAACTTCATCGCGCTGCATGAGTTATATTATCATTATAAGAAAAATATGTCAACATTTTTTGGAGAAAAATAAAAAAGTTTTTTTGAAGGGGTTTTTAGGGAAAAGAGGTTGACAGAAAACAATAAAGAATGTAAAATATTTTTTGTTCGCAGGAGTGGTGGAATTGGCAGACGCGCAGGCTTCAGGTGCCTGTGGTAGCAATACCGTGTGGGTTCAAGTCCCATCTCCTGCACTTTTTATTATATATGAAAAGTGGTTATAGGAATGAAGGAAAACATAGCGTAAGGCTTATGTGGGATAAAGTAAAAAGCCCTTAGGAATTCATATGATTCCTGAGGGCTTTCTCTGTTCGTTAGGAAATTGCTGTAACGTAGTAAGCGTTATACAAGAATTTTGTAATAGTACAAAGGGAGTGGAGGTTTACGATGAAGAGAGTGGAGTATTTGTGTTTATGTGGGGTGTTGACATGTATGCTGTTAGGGTGTGAAAAGGAGGAACAGCAGGTATTGACGGAAGAGGTGGTAGAATTTGAACAGCTTACACCGATGGAATCAGAACCTATTATTATTAGAGCAGAGCAGCCCAGTGTAGAGGAGACTATTACAGAAGAGGAAACAACGACCATAGAGGTAGAGGAGATTATACCGTGGGTTGATCGTTTGGCAGGAGAACAGTCGGTTTCTTATTCTGTAGAAACAAAAACATATGAAGAAGGTGTTGTAAGGCTGACATTTCCGCAGATTACAGGAATGCAAGATACAGAGCTCCAGACAAGAATAAATGAAAATATAAAACAAACGCTTATGCAAGGAAGTGCACAAGAGGGAGTAACAGCTTTTGAGTATGATTATGAGGTCGCATCGATGGGGGCTGGAGTTGTTTCTTTTGTTTTTAAGGGCTATGTAAATTATGAAGGAAGTCCTTATCCGGTGAATGAAGTAAAAACATTAAATCTGAATCTGCTAACGGGAGAAAGCGTAAGATTAAAGGACTATGCAGACGTAGCAACAGTGGTTTCTGCGTTGGAGACGGGCTGGGGGTATGAAGTGGCTTCAAAGGGGATTTTGAAGGATGATTTTGCTGCATTTATGAATAATGGCTATGTGACGGATTATGCCATGACGCTATTGGATTACGATATAGACTTTAAAAACTTGGCATTTGTTCCAGCAGGATTTTCATGTATAAAGGATAATCATGTAGTGTTGTTTGTTAAGACAGAACATGCAATGGGGGATTATGTAGAGATTATATTTAGTGAGGAATTATAAAGAGTGTTATACCTACTCGATAGGAGTACATATTTACTGCGGATGTTGTAAGAAAAGATAGTATGAATTGTTGTTTTCTGTTGAAAAAATGAAAAAAGTTTAATTTTTGGAAAAAGTTTGGAAAAATAAAAAAAGAAAAAGGAATTTTTGGTTTCGTGCAGAATATTAAAGTATAGAGTTTTTGCATTGTATTTATGAAGATGTGAAATAATTACGGATTTTTCGTTTTCGTGCTATGCACAGAGGGAGAAATATGACAATTCGTGAACATGTAGAACAGTGGGAAAAGATTTATCTTAGTCCATACGCAACATTAAGTATGAACTCAAAAGGAAGAGGCAGGGAAGAGGAGCCTTGTGATATCCGCCCTGTTTTTCAACGTGACAGAGACAGAATTATTCATTCTAAGTCATTTAGACGATTAAAGGATAAGACGCAGGTTTTTTTGTCACCGGAGGGAGATCATTACAGAACACGACTTACGCATACATTAGAGGTCTCTCAGAACGCAAGGACAATAGCTAAGGCTTTGCAACTAAATGAAGAACTGGTTGAAGCAATTGCACTTGGACATGATTTAGGCCACACGCCATTTGGTCATGCTGGAGAGCGTGCCCTGAATGAAATCTGCCCGTATGGATTTCATCATAATGAGCAGAGTGTCAGGACGGTAGATATTTTAGAAAAGAATGGCGCTGGGCTGAATTTAACATGGGAAGTGCGGGATGGAATAGAGAATCATCAGACAGAAAATATGCCGTCTACCTTGGAAGGCAAGGTGGTAAGATTTTCTGATAAGATTGCATATACCTATCATGATATGGATGATGCGATTCGGGCTGGCATCTTAAAACAGTCAGATGTACCAAGAGAGATAGGTGAAATAGTAGGCTATACGCCTAGAGAACGATTAAACAAATTTATTCATGATATTGTAACACAGAGCAAGGGAACGAATGATGTACGAATGTCAGAAGAAATAGAACGCGCAATGAGAGATTTGCGTAGCTTTATGTTTGACAAGGTATATAGTAATCCAATTGCAAAAGGTGAGGAAGAGAAGGCGGTTTCCCTGATAAAAACATTGTATGAGTATTATATGAATCATACGGATGAGCTTCCGAAATTTTTTGTAGAGCTAGGATTGCGAGGTGAGCCAAGAGAGCTGGTGGTATGTGATTATATCAGTTCGATGACAGACCGTTTTGCGATTTCGTTATATAATGAACTTTATGTTCCAAAGTTCTGGATGGGCTAGAGGAGTTGAAACATGTATTATCCGGAAGAACTGATTGAAGAAATTAGACAAAAAAATGATATAGTAGATGTGATTTCCGGTTATGTAGGATTACAGAAAAAGGGGGGCAACTATGTTTGTTGTTGCCCTTTCCATAGTGAAAAGACACCATCGTTTTCCGTAAATCGAAATAGACAAATTTATAAATGCTTTGGCTGTGGAGAAGGTGGTAATGTTGTAACCTTTGTTATGAAGTACGAGAACTGTACGTTTCCGGAAGCAATTAAGCAACTGGCAGATAAGGCAGGAGTGGCATTACCAGAGGTAGAATATTCAGAAGATGCAAAACGTCGAGAAACAAGAAGACAGAGGTTGCTAGAGGTTAATAAAGAGGCTGCGAAGTTCTATTTTTATCAGCTTCGAACACCACACGGAGCAAAAGCGAAGGAATATTTGGACAAGCGTCAGTTATCGGATGAGGTTAGGAAGAATTTTGGGTTGGGTTATGCGCCTGTACGGGGCGAAGAACTTCTTGCTTATTTGAGACAGAAGGGCTTTTCGGATGACTTGATTCGTGATGTAGGACTTGCTAAAATGAGCGAACGTGGAACTACGACACAGTTTTGGAATAGAGTCATGTTTCCAATTCAGGATATTAATCATCGAGTGATTGGGTTTGGCGGTCGTATCATGGGAGATGCTGACAGTGGTCCAAAATACTTAAATTCGCCGGAAACGGAAATTTTTGATAAGAGTCGTAATCTGTATGGTATGAATTATGCCAGAAGTGCGCGGACGGGCAATATTATTTTATGTGAAGGTTATATGGATGTTATTTCCATGCATCAGGCAGGCTTTACACAGGCAGTAGCGTCTTTAGGAACAGCATTTACACCAGGACAGGCAGGGTTGATTAAAAAGTATACCAGAGATGTATTGCTGGCGTATGATAGCGATGGAGCAGGCGTTAAAGCAGCGCTTAGGGCAATTCGGATTCTTCGGGATGCAGGGATGTCAGGTAAAATTATTGATATGAGTCCTTATAAAGACCCAGATGAATTTATGAAAAATATGGGTAAGGAAGCTTTTCAGGACAGAATCAATCATGCAGAGAATTCGTTTATGTTTGAGATAAGGATTTTGGAACGGGATTTTGATATGAATGACCCGGAGGAAAAGACGAATTTTCATAATGCGATAGCCAAGAAATTATGTGAGTTTAGCGAGGATGTTGAGCGTGAGAATTACATTGAAGCTGTTGCTGAAAAATATCACATTGGTTTTGACAATCTGCGTAAGCTTGTCGTGAATACAGCGGCAAAAGCAGGTGGTTATGCAGTGGTACCGGAACGGCCTAAGTCTGGTATTCAAAAGAAGAATACACCAGAGGAGAACGTAAAGAAAGCTCAGAGACTTCTGCTTACATGGTTGACAGATTATCCGCAACTGTATCATAAGATTAAGTCTTATATTACACCAGCGGATTTTACGATTGAATTATATAGCAAGGTAGCGGAAAGAATGTTTTCCGATATTGTAAATAATTCTTTAAATCCAGCAGGCATTATCAATATGTTTGCGGATGAAAAAGAGCAAAGTGAGGCTGCATCCCTTTTTACGACTAAACTGCCAGAGCTTGAAAGTGAGCAGGAGAAGGAAAAGGCATTTCATGATATCCTGCTTAGTGTGAAACGTAACAGCTTCAATTATTATTCAGAAAGACTCGGCGTTGACCTTAGTGCAATGAGTCAGGTTATTGAAGGGAAAAAGGCGTTGGAAGAACTTAGCAAAATGCATATTTCTTTGAATTAAGGATAAAAATAATATGGTATGGAGGATAACCAGAATGGATGAAAACACACAAGCAAAATTTGAAGTGAAAGTGAAAGAGCTATTGGCATTAGCCAAGAAAAAGAAGAATGTATTGGAATATCAGGAAATTAGTGATTTTTTCAAGGAATTTAATCTTGGGGAGGAGCAGTTTGAAAAGATTTTAGAAGCACTAGAACAGAGTAATGTCGATGTGCTTCGTATTACAGATGATGATGATGTTCCAGATGAAGAACTTCTCTTATCAGAGGAAGACGATGTGGATATGGAATCCATTGATCTTTCCGTACCTGATGGAATTGGTATTGAAGACCCTGTTAGAATGTACTTAAAGGAAATTGGTAAAGTTCCGTTGTTAAGCGCGGAGGAAGAGATTGAACTTGCAAAGCGTTTAGAGGTTGGTGATGAAGAAGCGAAAAAGCGTCTTGCTGAGGCAAATCTTCGTCTTGTAGTAAGTATTGCAAAGAGATATGTGGGAAGAGGTATGCTATTCCTTGATCTGATTCAGGAAGGAAATCTTGGCTTGATTAAGGCGGTTGAAAAGTTTGACTACCGTAAAGGATTTAAGTTTTCGACTTATGCGACATGGTGGATTAGACAGGCAATTACAAGAGCAATTGCAGATCAGGCAAGAACAATCCGTATTCCGGTTCATATGGTAGAGACGATTAATAAGTTGATTCGTGTAAGCAGACAGCTTTTACAGGAATTAGGACGTGAGCCGTCTCCGGAAGAGATTGCAAAGGAAATGAATATGCCAGAAGACAGAGTACGTGAAATCTTAAAGATTTCCCAGGAACCGGTTTCTTTGGAAACACCTATTGGTGAAGAGGAAGATAGCCATTTAGGAGATTTTATTCAGGATGATAATGTTCCGGTACCAGCAGAAGCGGCAGCATTTACCTTGTTAAAGGAACAGTTGGTAGAGGTTCTAGAGACGTTAACGGAAAGAGAACAGAAGGTATTAAGACTTCGTTTTGGTCTTGACGATGGAAGAGCAAGAACTTTGGAAGAAGTTGGTAAGGAATTTAATGTTACGAGAGAACGTATTAGACAGATAGAGGCAAAGGCACTTCGTAAGCTTCGCCATCCATCCAGAAGCCGTAAGCTGAAGGATTATTTGGATTAATTCATGTTCAAGGGGTAATGAGAATGCTATTATCAGATAGAATGCAGGCAGTTGTAGGGCTGGTAGAGCCCTGCGAACGTTTTGCAGATATAGGCTGTGACCATGGCTATGTAGCAATGGAGCTTATAAAACGTCGGATTTGTAATGAAGTAATCGCTATGGACATCAATCACGGACCATTACAGCAGGCTAAAAGTAACATAAAAGAATACGGAATGCAGGAATATATTCATACAAGATTATCGGATGGAGTGGAAGCTTTGGAGCCCGGTGAAGTGGAAGGTATGATATGCGCTGGTATGGGTGGCAGGCTGGTGATTCATATTTTGACACAAAAAAAAGAAGTGATTAGTAAGATGAGTCAGCTTGTGTTACAACCGCAGTCAGAGATTGATGAGGTTCGAAGATTTCTAAGAGAATCTGGTTTTGTAATTGATAAGGAAGATATGGTTTATGAGGATGGAAAGTATTATCCGATGATGCATGTAGTACCTTGTGCATTTGGGAAGCAGGAGAAACACATAGCTGAAAATCTTGCAGAAAAATGTAAAAAAACAGGAACACAGCATGTAGGAGAGGTAGAACTGCCAAGTGTTTCAGAGGTATCAAAAGAAGAAGCGCAGAAACTTCTTAGGGTACAAGATCAGTTTGGTCCATGTCTTTTGGAAAAAGCGCATCCTGTTTTAAAAAGATATTTATTATGGCAAAAAGAGAATTACGAGAATATCAGAGGAAATCTTTTAAGCCAGAAAAAGAGTACGCCAAGACAGCAATATCGTATTGCGGAACTAGATGAGGAACTGAGTGATATTGTCTTTTGTTTATATAATTACTTTTCATGAACAAAAAGGAGTAGACGTATATGAAGTGCTATGAGATCATAGAAAAATTAGAAACGCTTTCTCCGGTATCTTATGCTGAGGCATGGGATAATATTGGTTTGCTTGCCGGAAGAAGAGACAAGGAAGTAAATACAATCTATATTGCACTTGACGCTACGGATGATGTGATAGAGGAGGCAGTCCGCCTAAAGGCGGATCTCCTTTTGACGCATCATCCTCTTATTTTTAAGAAAATGAGTAGAGTCAATACGGACGATTTTATTGGAAGAAGAGTATTTCGTTTAATTCAAAACGATATATGTTATTATGCAATGCATACCAATTTTGATGTTATGGGAATGGCAGATGCAGCAGCAGATGAATTGAGGTTGCAGAATTGTCAGGTGCTAAATGTAACTTATGAAGATGAGATTTCCAAGGAGGGGTGTGGAAGATTTGGAAGTTTTGCAAAGAAAATAAGCCTTGCAGAGTGTGCTGAATTGGTAAAAAGAACATATCAAGTACCAAACGTAAGAGTATTTGGTAATCTGACAGATATGGTAGAGATAGCAGCAGTTATGCCAGGATCTGGGGGAAGTTATATTCAGGATGCATTGCGTGCAGGAGCTGATGTGATGATTACAGGGGATATCGATCATCATGAGGGAATTGATGCGATTGCACAGGGACTCAATATAATTGATGCAGGACATTATGGAATTGAGAAGCTGTTTATACCATATATGAAGGAATTTTTACATAGAGAATTTCCGAATATACAGTTATATCAGGCAGAACAAAAAGAGCCGTTTGTTGTTGTTTAAAAAATGTGTAAAAAGGTATCTATAAAGGGATAAGATAGTTACCAAAAAGAAAGGTTGGGGATGGTTATGAAGCAAACTTACAAGGTTACAATTGGGGATGAAGTAAGAGAATATGTAAGTGGAACAACATTTGGAATGATAGCGGATGAATATCAGAAGGAGTATGAACAGCCGATTGCTCTTGCGGTAAGAAATGGAAAGATTAAAGAGCTTTTTAAGAGAATCGACAGAGATTGCACACTTGACTTTTTGACATTGGCAGATGATGCGGGACACAAGACTTATAATCGTACAGCAACACTTATCATGATGAAAGCAATTACGGAAGTGGTAGGGGCGGATAAAGTAGAAAAAATTAAAATGGAATTCGCGATCGGAAATGGTTATTATTGTTCGAAAAAAGGTGATTTTATTGTTACGAAGGAATTAGTAGAGCAAGTAAAGAACAAGATGCATGATTATGTGTCGCTTGATTTGCCGATTATTAAAACATCAATGCCTATAGAGGATGCGAATGTTCTATTTGAGAAACAGAAGATGCTAGATAAGAAAAATCTGTTTCGCTATCGAGGAAGTTCATCCGTGAATGTATATGAGTTAGATGGATATTATGATTATTTCTATGGTTCCATGCTTCCGCGCACGGGTTATGTGAAATTTTTTGATGTGTTACCATATCGGGATGGTTTTATGTTGGTATTGCCACGTAAGAATAATCCAATGGTGGTAGAACCGTTTGAGGAGAGCACAAAGCTTTTTGAAACAATGGAAATGGCGTCGGATTGGGGACTTAAGCTAGGTATTGATACGGTAGCTGATTTGAATGATCAGATTCGGAATGGTGATTTTAACGAATTGATGCTGGTGCAGGAAGCATTGCAGGAAAGCAGAGTGAGTGAGATTGCTTCAGATATTGTATCCAGAGGTGGCGTAAAGTTTGTTATGATTGCAGGACCATCATCATCGGGAAAAACAACTTTTTCTCACAGGTTGTCTATACAACTCCGAACACATGGCCTAACACCGCATCCAATTGCAGTGGATGATTATTTTGTGGATCGAGAAAAAACGCCTAGACAGCCAAATGGTGATTATGATTTTGAGTGTCTTGGAGCTATTGACATAGAGCAGTTTAATCATGATATGTGTGAGTTGCTTGCAGGAAAGAGGGTAGAACTCCCACATTTTAATTTCGTGACTGGAAAGAGAGAATATAAAGGTGATTTCAAGCAGTTAGGAGCTGATGATATTCTTGTGATTGAAGGCATACATGGCTTAAATGATAAGATGTCTTATTCGTTACCGGCAGAGAGCAAATATAAAATTTATATCAGTGCCTTGACAACACTAAATATCGATGAGCATAATCGTATTCCAACCACGGATGGCAGATTGCTTCGTCGTATGGTAAGAGATGCAAGAACCAGAGGGGCCAGTGCAAAGAGAACTATTCAGATGTGGCCATCCGTAAGAAAAGGGGAAGAGGAGAATATTTTTCCGTTTCAGGAAAGTGCAGATGCGATGTTTAATTCAGCATTAATTTATGAGATATCTGTTTTAAAACAGTTTGCAGAGCCATTGCTTCATAGTATTCAGCCGGGAGAACCGGAATATTTTGAAGCGGTGCGTATGCTTAAATTCTTAAGTTATTTCCTTGGTGTAAGTACGGAAGACTTACCAAAGAATTCTATTGTGAGAGAATTTGTTGGTGGAAGCTGTTTTAAGGTGTGATGAATGGCATTTTGCACGTAATATTACATTTGACAAAATGAAAAGAATAAGTATATAATGATACGGCAAGTGTGGCAAATGTTCGCGGCCCCGTTTTTCGGGGGTGAGGAAAGTCCGGGCTTCACAGGGCAGGATGCCGGATAACGTCCGGTGGAGGTGACTCCAAGGCCAGTGCAACAGAAATAAACCGCCGAGCGCCCATTAGGGCGGTCTGGTAAGGGTGGAAAGGCAGTGTAAGAGACTACCGCCTCTAAGGTAACGAGGAGGGCACATGTAAACCCCATCCGAAGCAAGACCAAGTTAGGAAATCATAGGTTTGCCCGACCTGTTTCCAGGTAGGTCGCTTGAGGCTGTTGGTAACAGCAGTCCTAGATAGATGAACATTCGTGTCATAGGGAGACCTGTGGCGCCGACATAACCCGGCTTATCGCTACGCTTGTATTTTTATATAATAAAAAAATATATGGATTTTGATGGTGAATTGCTCCACTTTTATTAGGAAAAGTAATGTCTAATAAAAGTGGAGCAATTTTTGTATTTGGATAATGAGGATAAGAGCTAGTAAGGTGAGAAATGGTTACTGTTCACACAGCGCTTAGCATTTACTGCTAAGTGCGTAAGAAAAATGTAGTATGTTTAAGCAAAAATCCAATTGCACGGCATAGTAGCCGAAGCAAATTTAGGATAGATTTTTGCGCGTTACTGGAACGGAGTGAACAGTAACGAGGAATGTAGATATTGCGGAAAAATCTTGGAAATGATAAACTTACAAAGGAAAGATGTGATGTTATATAATGATTGGATTTTCCTCGATAGGGGTAAACACTTTCTGATGAATGTGGATAGGTGAAATATGATTACAATTAAGGAAATGGCAAATATGTTGGGAATCAGTTCCACAACGGTTTCAAATGTGATACATGGAAAGACAAAAGAGGTTTCTCAAGCAACAATTGATAAGGTAAATAAACTTGTAGAAGAATATGGATATGTGCCTAATATTAGTGCAAGTAATTTAGCATCAAACAAATCAAGGTTGATAGGCGTAGGGGTTGTCTCTAAAGAAAATGATAACAATTATCTTCGAGATGCATTCGTATCAGAATTAATTGGTGTAATTGAACGAGAGCTAAAAAAATACGGGTATTTTGTGATGCTGTATTTTTCAGAAACAGCACAGGAATTAATTCGTACAATTAAATCCTGGAATGTGGAAGGAATGATTTTCTTTGGAATGAGACAGGAAGATTGTGAATTGCTTCAAAAACAGTATAAAAAACCACAGGTTTATATAGACAGTTATTTCGGAGATACGAAAATTAAAGGAGTGGATATAGGCTTAGATGATAGACAAGGGGGACATCTGATGGCCAATTACCTCATTGAGCAAGGGCATAAGGAAATTTTGTTTGTGTCAGATAACTTTGCGGGTGCTGATTATGAACGTTATTGTGGCTTTTCAGCAGCGATGAGGGAAGCAGGGTATCATGTAAGTCAAAGGAATTATATGAGGCTGGGTGCAGGTGAGGAGGATTTACAAAAAAGCTTGTCGGAATTGTATAGCATATATCATCAATATAGCGCTATTTTTGCAGCATCGGATTACTATGCTTTGCATATAAAAAATTACTTTTATGACCGTAATATATATGTGCCAGAAGATATTTCATTGGTTGGATTTGATGATAATATCTATTCGAAAATGTGTCGTCCGGCAATTACGACAATACATCAAAGCCCGAAGAGAAAAAGTGAGCTTGCGGTTGATTATATGATGCGGTTATTAAATGGTGAGGAAATAGAGAATAATTGGATTAGGCTACCAGTAGAACTAGTTATACGTGATTCGGTTAAAAAAGTATGATAGGAACATTTATTCCTGTCATACTTTTTTTGATAAAAAAACAACCTTTTGCGACAAAGGTAACAAAAGAATGACTATATATACAATATAAATTAGCAATAATGACTTGACATAATAAGAAAACAGGTGTATAAATATAATTGTAGCAAGACCTTATGCGCAAAAGGTAAGAAACGTGTTAGAGAAGGAATTTGTTAATAGAAAGGAAAGAATATGAAAAAGAGAGTATTGTCTATGTTGCTAACGGCAACAGTATGTATGGGGATCATGACAGGATGTGGTGGAGAAGATGTGGCAAGTAGCACAACTTCGACAGATGCAAAAGAAGAAAATGTAACAACAGAGGAGCAAACAGCTAGTGTAGCAACAATTCGTCTGGTAAATGGGAAAATTGAAATTGATGAGCCATTAAAAGCGCTTGTAGCTAAATATAAAGAAGAGACAGGTCAGGAGATAGTAGTTGAGTCTCTTGGTGGTGGTGTAGATATTCAAGGTACAATCAAGGGATATTATCAAGCAGGAAATATGCCGGATATGTTCGTTATTGGAGGGCAAGGAGATTATAAGAATTGGGATGGCTTGTGTGCTGACCTTGGAGACTGTGCATTTGCAAAAGATACTGATATGGGATTTAAGGATGCGGCAGGAACAGTCGTTGGATTTCCTTATGCAGTAGAAGGGTATGGTATCACTTATAATGCAGATGTTCTAGAAGCGGCAGGTGTTGATCCAACAACGCTTACTAGCTATAGTGGATATCAAAAAGCATTTGAGACGCTTGAGGCAAAAAAAGATGAACTTGGATTGTCAGCAGTATGTTCGGTAGCAGCAGAGTCTGGTCAGATGTATTGGTCAACAGGAAATCACTTGTTTGGTTATTATTTATCTGGTGGTCTTGAGAGAGGGGACACAACATATTATGATATGCTGATGAATGGAGAGATTGATAAGGAACGTATGACACAGTTCGGTAAGTTTATTGATCTTCTGTATCAGTATTCAGATGAGCAGACACTGATTTCGGGTACATATGATGATCAATTAGCACTTTGGGCACAGGGCAAGACTGCGTTTATTACACAAGGTAATTGGCTAGATAGTTCTCTTGCAGACTATAATGTGACATTTGATTGTGGAATTGCACCATTAGCATTTACAGAAGAGGAGATGTCGGGTGTATTAGCAGATTGCCCATCTTGGTGGTGTGTGTATAAGGATAGTCAGAATGCAGAAGCATGTAAAGCATTTTTAGACTGGTTAGCAACCTCGGAAACAGGACGTACTGGACTCGTTACAGAGTGTGGTATGGTTTCACCATATAGCAGTTGCTCAATTACTCCAACTCTTCCACTTTCGACAAGTTTATCAGGTTTCATAGCAACGGGAGATACTTATGCATGGGATTGGGTAAATATGCCAGAAGGAATTGCAATGAACTATACAGGATATGTATTTGAAGCATATGCAAAAGAGGAAATTGATTTAGATGGATTCGTAAGTATGTTGGAAAGTCAGATACAGAGCTGTATTGAAGAGACAAAATAAAAGAAACAGAAGGCAGTCGAAAGAAATGACGGCTGCCTTAAATTGTTATAATAGAGAGGAAGAGACGAATGAGTACATCTGTTAAAAAAATTATTTCAATATTCTGTCTTTTGGTTGGAATAGGATTGGCTGCATATGCTTTATATCTAGACTTTACTAAGAATAATAATGATGCAAGAGGAACAACGTTAATCATAGGTGTCATATTGGTTTTGTTTGGACTTTATGCACTACCGACAAAAAAGCATAGGATGATTATTAATATTCTATTTTTATTGCCGTTGGTGTTTACCTTTTTGATAACTGTAATACTTCCGTTTTGTTGTGGTGTGTTTTATTCTATGACAGACTGGAATGGGGTACGGTATACAGAGTTTATAGGGATTCAAAACTATATTGATATGTTTCAAAGAGCGGATTATAAGTATTCTTTTGTGATTACATTCCTTTTTACTGTGATTAATATGATTTTGGTAAATGGAATTGGGTTTGCATTAGCACTTTTGTGTACTGCAGAAGTAAAAGGTAAAAATCTTTTTAGAGCTTCCTTTTTTTTACCGAATCTGATTGGAGGCATTGTACTTGGATATGTATGGCAGTTTATTTTTAATAAAGTTCTTGTAGCAATCACAAATAGTAATTCTATGCTTTCTAATGCAAATTATGCATTTATTGCAATATTAATTGTAAGCGCGTGGCAGTATGCAGGATATATTATGATGATCTATGTGACAGGTCTGCAGACCGTTCCACGTGAAGTTATTGAGGCATCTGCGATTGATGGTGCAAATTTCTGGGTAACATTGATAAAAATAAAGATGCCAATGATTTGGAATACATTTACTATTTGTATATTTTTGACACTTGTAAATTCGTTTAAACAGTTCGACTTAAATTTTGCATTGACGAATGGTGCACCAAGCCGCATTATTGGGGATAAAATGTATGCAGGTACAGAGTTTTTGGCACTTAGCATTTATAATACAGCAATTTCAAAGAATAATTACTCACTTGGCCAGGCGAAAGCTGTTGTATTTTTCCTGATATTAGCTGTAGTATCGTTGACACAGGTAACAATAAGCAAGAAGAAGGAGGTAGAAATGTAATGAAGGCAGAAAAAATACGCAAAAGAATAGCAACCGTAGTAGGTCTGGTGTTGTCACTTATTGTTCTGTTTCCATTTTTTTTAGTTGTAATTAATTCTGCTAAAAAGAGTGCGGATATTGTTATCAGTCCTATCTCATTGCCGGAAAACTGGGGACAGTTATTTGAAAATATGAAAAATGTTATTAACAATCAAAACTTTAATTATTGGTCATCATTTAGTAGTTCTCTGCTTATTACAGTAATCTCTTTAGTCCTGCTGTGTGTGTGTTCTGCTATGGCTGCTTGGGTATTGTGTCGTAATAAGACAAGATGGTCTAATTTGATTTTTATGATGTTTGTAGCATCCATGGTTATTCCGTTTCAGGTTGTTATGCTACCGTTGTTGTCAACGTTTCGTGATGTAGGAAACTTTTTAGGTATTCAAATGTTGCAGAGCTATAAGGGGATTATATTTGCCTATCTTGGGTTTGGTGGTGCCATGTCTGTATTCATTTTACACGGATTTATTAAAGGCATTCCTTATGAATTGGAAGAAGCAGCATATATAGATGGATGTACACCTGAGGGAACATTTTTCAGAATTATTTTTCCTTTGTTAAAGCCAGTATTGGTAACCATTACTATTTTAAATGGACTTTGGATTTGGAATGATTATCTTCTTCCTTCGCTTATGTTGGGGTTAAATGGAAAGATTAAGACGATTCCGGTTGCTGTGACAAGTTTCGTTGGGTCATATGTAAAACAGTGGGATTTGATTTTGACTGCTGCATTTTTAGCAATGGTACCGGTTATTATTTTATTCCTTTTTGCGCAGAAACAGATTATGCGTGGAATGGTAGAAGGAGCAATCAAATAAATATTGGAGGATTAGAAAATGAAACATGTATGGTGGAAAGAAGCAGTAGTTTATCAGATTTATCCACGGAGTTTTAAAGACAGTAATGGAGATGGTGTGGGTGATTTGAAAGGAATTACGTCTTGTTTGGACTATTTGAAGGAATTAGGGATTAATGTAATATGGCTTTCACCGGTTTATCAATCACCTAACGACGATAATGGTTATGACATCAGTGATTATCAGGAAATCATGAAAGAATTTGGAACAATGGATGATTTTGAGGAGATGCTTTCGGAAGCGCATAAACGTGGAATAAAAATTATGATGGATTTGGTGGTAAATCACACATCGGATGAACATCAATGGTTTGTGGAGAGTAGAAAAAGTGTAGATAATCCTTATCGAGATTATTATATTTGGAGAGAAGGAAAAGGTGAAAAGCAACCTCCTAATAACTGGGGATCATCTTTTTCAGGGTCGGCATGGCAGTATGATGTGACAACAGACATGTATTATTTGCATTTATTTTCGAAAAAACAACCAGATTTAAACTGGGATAATGAAGCAGTACGTCAAGAAGTATTTTCTATGATGGATTGGTGGTGCCAAAAAGGTGTAGATGGATTCCGAATGGATGTAATCAGTATGATTTCTAAGACGAAAGAGATGCCAGACGGAATAAAGGCAGAGGGGGCTGTATATGGAGATTTTGCACCATATTCTATTCATGGTCCAAATGTACATAATTATTTAAAAGAGATGAATCGTAAAGTACTTTCAAAATATGATTTGATGACCGTAGGCGAGACAGCAGGCGTTACTGTGGAAGAAGCAAAACGTTATGCGGGAGAAGATGAAAACGAGTTGAATATGGTGTTTCAGTTCGAACATGTAGACATCGGAAATAATGGAAATAAGTGGAATCTCAACAAAGTACCACTTGTAGAGCTGAAGAAAATATTATCAAAATGGCAGACTGAATTGAATGGAAAAGCATGGAATAGTTTATATCTTTCAAATCATGACCAACCTCGTTGTGTATCACGTTTTGGCAATGATAGTCCGGAATATCGGGAACGTTCTGCGAAGATGCTTGGCACATGTCTGCACATGATGCAGGGAACGCCATACATTTACCAGGGTGAGGAATTAGGAATGACAAATTATCCATTTACGGATATTAGTCAATTTCGTGATATTGAAAGTATAAATGCTTATCGTGAGTTGGTAGAAGAAGAGAAATGTAGAGAAAAGAACGAGTTGATTGCTTGTTTTCAGTATAAGAGTCGCGATAATGCAAGAACACCTATGCAGTGGGATGATAGTGATAATGCAGGTTTTACAACGGGAACACCATGGATTGCAGTAAATCCAAATTATAAGAAAATCAACGCAAAGGAACAAGTTAACAATGTTAGTTCCGTATTTCATTATTATAAAAAACTGATAGCTCTACGAAAAGAGTATAAGATAATTGTATATGGAACCTATGAGTTATTATTAGAGAATGATCCTAATTTATATGTTTATACAAGAACATATGAAAAGGAGCGTTTATTGGTACTTTGTAATTTTAGTGAGGAAGAACAGGCGATTAAAATCCCGGAAGAGTTTATGACCGCAGATTGTAGAATTTTGATTTCTAATTATGGTAGGGAGTCTGTGAAAGTAAAAGAACTTCGACCATATGAAACTTTAGTTATTTATCACAAATAGTGGAGGGATGATGTGTGAATAAAAAATGGTGGCATGATAAGATTGCTTATCAGATTTATCCAAAAAGTTTTTTTGATTCTAATGGGGATGGCATAGGGGACATTCCTGGTATTATAGGTAAATTGGATTATTTAAAAGAGCTTGGTATTGATATTATATGGTTATCACCTATTTTCTGTTCGCCACTGGCGGATCAAGGATATGATATTTCTGATTATTATAATATTGATCCGAGATTTGGTACTATGACGGATATGGAAAACCTGATTGCAGAAGCTAAAAAGCGTGATATGTATATTTTGATGGATTTAGTTGCAAATCATTGTTCCGATGAGCATGAGTGGTTTGCGGAAGCGATAAAAAATCCAGAAGGAAAGTATGGAAAATATTTTTATATTGAAGATGTAAAAGATGGAAAAATGCCAACAAATTGGCGTTCTTATTTTGGTGGAAGCAGCTGGGATCTTCTTCCAGGGTGGTCTGATAAATGCTATCTTCATTTGTTCCATAAAAAACAACCCGATTTGAATTGGGAGAATAAAGAAGTTAGAGAAGAAATTTATAAGATGGTAAACTGGTGGTTAGATAAGGGACTTGGAGGATTCCGTATTGATGCAATTATTAATATAAAAAAAGCATTGCCATTTAAAGATTATCCAGTAGATAGAGATGATAACTTATCCAAGGTAAACAATATGCTTGCAGAGGCACAAGGGGTCGGGGAATTTCTGAGTGAGCTTAGAGATCGTACATTTCATTTACATGATGCATTTTCTGTTGGGGAAGTATTTGACGTTAAAGAAAATGAAATTGCAAATTTTGTAGGAGATAATGGCTATTTTTCGACGATGTTTGACTTTGGAACAACCCTGATAGGAGGAGATGAAAAGGGGTGGTATGCATATAAATCGGTAAGTCCAGAAGAGTATATTAGGACGATTTGTAGTAGTCAGGAAAAAATGAATGACATTGGATTTTTAGCAAATATTATTGAAAATCATGATGAACCCCGAGGAGTTAGCAGATATCTGCCCGAGGAAGGTCGTACTGAAAAAGGAAAAAAGATGCTGGCATTATTGACTATGGGATTACGTGGAATTCCATTTATTTATCAAGGGCAAGAAATAGGTATGGAAAATGTGCAGTTTTCTTCTATAAATCAGGTTGATGATATTTCAACAATTGATGAGTATAAGGTTGCTCTTAGAGCGGGACTTTCTGAAGAAGATGCGCTACATGCTGTGAATAAATATAGTCGTGATAATGCAAGAACACCAATGCAGTGGACAGCAGAAAAGACAGCAGGATTTACTGATGGAGAACCATGGATCGGGGTGAATCCGAACTGTAATAGGATTAATGTAGAATCACAGATAGGAAAAGAGAATTCTCTTTTTACATTTTATCAAAAACTGATTGCATTGCGAAAAAATCCGGAATATAAAGATGTTATGGTATACGGGAGATTTGTATCACATGCAAAGCCGGAAGAAAATCTGATGGCTTATGTACGTGAAGATAAAAAGAAACGTCTGTTTGTGGTAGCGAATTATCAGAGTAAACCACAGAAGGCCGTTATACCTGGGCAAGTGGTGAAAGTATTATTGATAAATGAGGGAGAACTTGTAATAGAAGAACAGGAACTACTGCTGAGTGGATTTCAAGCCGCAATTATGGAAATACAATAATTTTTATACTATGTGAACAAATTTAAAGCTCTTTATCTATGAAACGATAGATAAAGAGCTTTAAATTTGTTAAGATTTATGTATCAAATCGTAGAAAAGGTAAATGATTGATGAGTATGCAAAAAAGAAGATGGAAACAAATAATGACAGAACTTATACGAATTAGTATACTTATAATGGTATGGAGTGTAAGTGTAATAAATATATCTGCTGAGGAAGTTATAATCGAAAGTATTTCTTCTGAAAATGATAATCCATGGGATAACCGTCCTTTAATTCAGACGACCACATATGAAGAGGAGTACTGTGGGGGAGTAAGGCTTGGGGCCTTTACGATGCCGGAGATTATAGACAAGAAGGAAGACAGGCTCTATGAAGAAGCATCTGGATGTGTTGTGCGAATTGTGATGGGACAATATGCGGGAAGTGGATTAATCTGGCGTATGGAAGAAGATGGAATGGTGATTGTTGCCAATAAACATTTGTTGCAGGAGTCTGCATACGGAAGTGTGACATTTTCGAATGGAATGGTTTTGCAAGCAGAGGTTTTATACTTTTCACAGGAATATGACCTAGGATTTCTATTCATTCCACGAGAGGTGTTACATGCAGATATTCTAAGGAATTGCTATGAAGTTAGGAAAACGAAGGAAGGGATAAAACAGGCAGGAGAACAGCTGGAAGAGCAAAAGATTATACAGATTGCTTCGTCACAACAAGTGGCAGCAGATTGCTATAAGGGAACAAGTAAGAAAATTGTTTTTGTACCTGAGTTTCAAGCTTTTATGCTGGAAACGGAGTGCTTTTCTAAAGCAGGTATGTCAGGTGGTGGCGTATTTGATGAAAAGGGATATTTATTAGGAATGATAGCAGGTGGGCAGGTTGATAAGGATGATTTGGCAAGAGAATCGAAAATTACTTATAGTATACCCGCTTGGCAGATAGAGGAAGAATACAATAAGCTAGAGATAAAAGATTAAAAGATATGGAATCATGGTGAGTTAAAGGAAAAACAGATGTTAGTAAGAAATGCAGTATTAGAGGATATAGAACAAATTATGGAAGTTTATCGTGCTTCGAAGGAATACATGGTTGCTTCAGGAAATCCAAATCAATGGGTAAATGGATATCCAACAAGAGAGATTATTGAGAGTGATATTAGCAGACAGCAATTTTTTGTTTGTGAAGAGAATGGACAGATTCATGGAGTTTTTATGTTTTTTGTAGGAGAAGAACCTACTTATCAGATGATCGAGGATGGTTCATGGAAGAATGTAGAACCTTATGGAACAATTCATAGACTTGGTGGTGATGGAAAGCAGAAAGGGATTTTTGAAACGTGTCTGGCTTTTTGCAGAAAAGAGCATGGCAATTTGAGAGCAGATACGCATCATGATAATAAAACCATGCAGTATTTACTGGAAAAGTATGGATTTCAACGGTGTGGTATTGTTTATATGAAGGATGGAAGTAAGAGAATTGCTTATCAGTTAACAGAAATATAATAGGAGAGTGACATTATGGTAAGACCGGAAGGAATAAAACGAATTTCTAAAGTGGATGCATATTTAAACTGTGCGGAGAACTTTGCCTATCGAAGTACGTGCATTAAACGTAAATATGGTGCTGTTATTGTAAAAGATGATGCGGTCATATCGACAGGATATAATGGCTCGCCAAGGGGATTTGAAAATTGTTGTGATATTGGAGAATGTCCAAGAATTCGAATGAATCTGCATCAAGGTGAGGGGTATGCTATGTGCCGTGCTGTGCATGCAGAAGCAAATGCATTATTGAATTGTTCTAGAGAGCAGACCATTGGTGCGGATTTGTATTTGGCAGGTATCAATCCGGAAGATTTGTCAGTTCATAAGGCAAAACCTTGTCCTCTTTGTGCACGTATGATTATTCAGGCAGGAATTCGCAATGTATATTTGCGTAATGGTGAAGGAGAAAATAACTATGAGATGATTCCAGCTACAGAATTAGAGTGGTACACTAAGGACGAGGTGAAGTGATAATTACTGGAACGGAGTGAACAGTAAGAAGTGATATATTTTATCGTTTTTTCATAGGAGTTACTATGGTATTTTGGATTTTAATGTGCTAGTATTAGTAGGTTAGAGGTAACTGTTCAGTAGGAATTATGAAGGTACTGAATAGTTAAGTTAGAGATAAGTATGAAAAAATAAATGATTTTGGTAAGATATGCAGGAGGTTGGAATAATGACTAAGATAGATATTTTTTCTGGCTTTTTAGGAGCTGGTAAAACTACTTTAATTAAGAAGCTGTTGCAGGAAGCAATGGATGCATCCAAAGTAGTGTTAATTGAGAATGAATTTGGTGAGATTGGTATTGATGGCGGCTTTTTAAAGGAAGCTGGAGTTGAGATTAAGGAAATGAATCAAGGTTGTATCTGTTGTTCCTTGGTAGGTGACTTTGGTGCTTCTTTGGCAGAGGTATTAGAGAAGTATCAACCAGAGAGAATCTTAATTGAGCCATCAGGTGTTGGTAAGCTTTCTGATGTTATGAAAGCTGTTCAAGATGTAGATTCGGATGTGGAAGTAACTTTAAATAGTGCGGTTGTAGTGGTTGATGCAAATAAGTGCAAGATGTATGCAAAGAACTTTGGTGAGTTCTTCTTAAATCAGATTGAGCATGCAGGAACGATTATCTTAAGTAGAACAGCAGGAATTAGTGAGAGTAAGCTTGCAACGGCTATGGAGATTATCCGTGAGCATAATGAGAAGGCAACGATTATCACAACGCCTTGGGATGAGCTTGATGGAAAGCAGATTTTAGAGACGATTGAAAAAGCAAAGGATTTAGAAGCAGAGCTGATGGCAGAAGTTGCCCATCAGCATCATGAGCATGACGAGCATTGTACATGCGGTTGCCACGACCATGACCATGATCATCATCACCATGACCATGAGGAACATGAACATCACCATCATGAGCATGACGAGCATTGTACATGCGGTTGCCATGATCATCACCACGACCATGAAGGACATCATCATCACCATGCGGATGAGGTGTTTACAAGTTGGGGAATGGAGACACCAACAGCGTATACAGCAACAGAGATTGAAGCCATTCTTAAGAAGTTGGAAGAGGAAGAAAACTACGGTATTATTCTTCGTGCAAAAGGTATGGTTCCAGCAGGAGATGGTACTTGGGTGAACTTTGATTATGTACCGGGTGAAAGTAATGTGAGACCAGGTGTAGCAGAGGTAACCGGTAAGATTTGTGTGATTGGTTCTAAGTTGCAGGAAGAGAAACTTAAGAAATTATTTGAGAAATAGTTGGAGATAATGTATGAAGCCCGTTTATATTATTAATGGTTTTTTGGAGAGTGGTAAGACAGAATTTATTACATTTACCATTTCGCAACCTTACTTTCAGATACGTGGTAAGACATTGCTAATCGTGTGTGAAGAAGGCGAAGTAGAATATGATGAAAAACTCTTAAAAAAGAGCAGAGCAGTTATGGAAGTCATTGAAGATGAGGAAGACTTTACAGCAGAGAAGCTGTTAGAGTTGGAAAAAGAACATAAGCCAGAGCGTATTGTGATTGAGTATAATGGCATGTGGAATTGCAAGGATATGAAGCTTCCTTGGCATTGGGAGGTAGAGCAGCAGATTACAACGGTTAATGGTGCCACTTTTCAAACCTATTATGCCAATATGAAATCTCTTGTTGCAGAGCAGGTTAGAAAGTCAGAACTGATTATTTTTAATCGCTGTGATGGACTTAATGACCAGCTTGCAAATTTTAAGAGAAGCATTAAGGCGGTAAATCCTCAGGCAGAGATTATTTTTGAGGATGAGAATGGAGAGATTAATCAACTATTAGAGGAAGATTTACCTTATGACTTGAATCAGCCTGTTATTCCACTTGATAATATGGGATATGGTATTTGGTATTTAGATTCCATGGACAACTTGGAAAGATATCTTGGTAAAACAGTTAAGTTTGTTGGTATGGTATTAAAGCCAAAGGAATTTCCGCAGAATTATTTTGTGCCGGGAAGAATGGCAATGACCTGTTGTGCAGATGATATGGCATTCCTTGGATTTGCCTGTGAATATGACAAGTCTTATGAACTTGTAGAAAAATCATGGGTAGAGGTAATAGCGACTGTGGATAAGGAGTATCGTCCAGAGTTCAGAGCAGAAGGACCTGTTCTTCGAGCAGTTAGTGTTACTGCAACAAAGAAGCCAAAGGATGAGATCATTAGTTTTACTTAATAAGAGATATTGTAAGAGCCCGAAATTAAGGATTTCGGGCTCTTTAAAGATGTAAACATAATTAAATTTCTTTACTTCCATATTTCTCTTCACAGTATTTACAACGATATACTTCCTTTACTTCATCAGTTAAAACAAAAATATGTGGTAATTCCTGCTCAATTGAAGTGATGCAACGAGGATTTTTACATTTTAAGACATTTTTAATCTCTTTTGGAAGTGAAAGAGGTAATTTTTGAACAATTTCACAGTTCTTGATTACATTAACTGTGATATTGTGATCGATAAATCCTAAGATATCCAGATTTAAGGTATTGATATCACATTCTACCTTTAAAATATCTTTTTTTCTCATTTTTTCACTTTTTGCATTTTTAATGATGGCAACGGTACAGTCAAGCTTGTCTAAGCCTAAATGCTTATAAATGCTAAGACTTTTTCCAGCTTTTATATGGTCTAATACGAAGCCTTCTTCAATTTTTCCTACATTTAACATATGAAAACCTCCCGTTTTTAATAATCAACTTTGATTTCGAGTAATGTGAGAAGTAATGCCATTCTGACATAGACTCCGTACTGAACTTGACGGAAATATACAGCTCTTGGATCATCATCTACTTCTACGGAAATCTCATTTACTCTAGGCAATGGATGTAGGACAATCATATCATCTTTAGCAAGTTCCATCTTTTCTTTATTCAGAATATAGAAGTCTTTTAAGCGTACATAGTCCTCTTCATTGAAGAAACGTTCCCTTTGAACTCTTGTCATGTAAAGTATATCTAACTCGGACATAACATCTTCCAGTGCAGTAACTTCACGGTATGGAATGCTTTTTTCACGAAGCATTTCGATAATATACTCAGGAATCTTTAACTCATCCGGAGAGATGAATACAAAGTTAATATTGTCATATCGAACCAGTGCGTTAATCAAGGAATGTACGGTTCTTCCGAATTTTAAATCACCGCATAAACCTATAGTGAAATTGTTTAAACGTCCCTTGATGGCACGTATAGTAAGAAGGTCAGTCAGTGTCTGGGTAGGGTGCTGATGTCCACCGTCACCTGCATTGATTACAGGAATGCTTGATTTAGTTGCAGCGACCATTGGCGCACCTTCTTTTGGATGACGCATGGCACAGATATCTGCGTAGCAGGAAATCATGCGAATCGTATCAGATACGCTTTCACCTTTTGCGGCAGAAGAAGAACCGGCGTCAGAGAAGCCAAGGATATTGCCACCAAGGTTCAGCATAGCAGATTCAAAGCTTAAACGTGTTCTAGTACTAGGCTCATAGAAACAAGTTGCAAGCTTTTTACCAGCACAAGCATGTGCATATTTTGCAGGATTGTGTTCGATATCATCGGCAAGCATAAATAGCTTGTCCAGTTCTTCCACGGAAAAATCCAGTGGGCTCATTAAGTGTCTCATAAGAATCCTCCTTATATAAAATCGAATGTGCGCAAAAAAAGAAGAGAATAATCTCTTCTTTAACTATTTACATTATAAAAATCAAAATGTCTGACAATGGAAAAAGAAATAAAAGTATCGTACTGTCTGGAATGATTACTATAAAGTTTTCTCGCATTACCAGTGAATACAGCCATGATAAAATCTCCTTTTCTATCGGTTCAACATACTTTTCTAATCATAGCATATAGGGAGAAGGGTTTCAATGTTTTTTTACATGTTACTGCAATGTTACTGCAAGACATCAAAGATGTCTCGTAATTATTCAGTACCTTCATAATTACGAATAAGATTAGAACGATAACAAATGGATGACAAAATAGAAAGATTGATGCTACAATATAAATAGTTAGAAAAATAAAAGAAAAATGCAAAGAATACAGAAAAAACAAAAGGGGAAAATTGGGTGAAAAAAGTAAAAGCATTTTTAGGTTTGTGCATGTTGAGTATTATTATCGGGGGACGTGTGCAGGCTAAGGAACTGAACTTACCAGAAACGGAAATTGTAGATGTAACGAATCACGTGTATACCTATATGGAGATGGAATGTGATTTAGTGCAATTGAAAGAACAGTATAAAGATAAAATGGCATGTATACCGATTGGGGCGTCATTAGATTCACGAACAGTATGGGAGGTTGTAATTGGAAATCCGCAGGCACCTAAGGCTATTTTTATTGAGGCAGCAGTGCATGGACGGGAGTGGATGAACTCCTGGATGCTTATGAAGCAGATAGAAGAGCTTATGAAGAACTGGGAGACACCAATTGTAGAAGGCGTTGAGCTTGGTGATATTTTTGAGCAGTGTGCAGTGTATATTGTTCCTATGGTTAATCCGGATGGAGTAACGATAAGTCAATGTGGCATTGATGCCATTCAGAATGAATTACTTCGAGCGAATTTATATCAAATGAAAGGTGCATCAAAACCGGCAAGATGGAAAGCAAATGCTGCAGGTGTGGATATTAATCGGAATTTTATGACAGGATGGGGAAACAAACGGTGCGTAAAGGCGCCAGCCTCAGAGTTTTATGAAGGAATCTTTTCATTTTCTGAGCCAGAAACTATGGCAATTGCAAATGCATTTGCACAAAGAAAATTTGATATTGCGATTTCGTATCATTCTATGGAGGGAGCAATATACTGGAATATAGGCCAGAGTGGAGAATTGTTGGATAAGACTGCTGCATTAGCAGTGGAAGTAAAGCAGGTTACCGGGTATTCTTATGGAGAACAGTCTCCCTTAAATGGGCTTGATTATAACTGGATGATGATAGGGCAGAATACCCCTACGGTTCTGATTGAAACAGGAACGGTAGCCTGTCCATTGCCGTATTCCCAGTGGCAGGAAATATGGATTAGAAATAAAGATTTGATAAAACAGTTGGCTATTATTTATGCGACAAAATAACCATTGTTGTTTAGGTTGACTATAAATTCTGCTTCTTTTATAATCTATAGAAAAAAAGGAGGGAATAAGGATGGAATTCAAAGAACGCAAAAGATGGGTGTTTTTCGGGCTTCCGTTTACTTTTACGGTTTACAAGGTGAAAGAAAATGGTATTACAATTAATATGGGATTTTTAAATAAGCAGGAAGAGGACTGTTACATGTATAAGGTTCAGGATGTAACCTTAAAAGCTTCTCTTTTTGAGAGAATGTTTGGATTAGGAACGATCGTATGTCATACAGGTGATACAACAAATCCGCAACTTGTTTTAGAGCATATAAAAAATGCAAAAGACGTTAAGGAATTTATTTGGGAGCAGTCAGAGATTGCAAGAAGAAAGCGGCGTACCATGAATGTGCAGGATATCACAGCAGAAGAGTTTGAAGAAATAGAATAATTAGAAAAAAGTAGGACCTTTGTTAAGAGCCCTACTTTTTTCTTTTGCTTGTTAATAATTTTTCAAAGAGCAATCCAGTCAGGAACCAGTAAGGGAGGAAATCAAGTCTGATAACCTTCTGAATATGCCATTTGCTGTGTCCATAATTCCAAGGACATAGGTTGCGTTTACTTAACAGCCGTCCGCTGATATATTCTCCAGTGAAAATGCAGGAAGTATAGAGTAAGCCGCGAAGCCATATCGGAAGCTGACGCATCAGATAGAAAATAGGCTTTAACACAGCAATACTTCCATAAATGGGAAACATCCAGATAGAGGTAGTACCTTTTAGGGACATTTCGCGCCTTCGAAAGGAGTGGAACGCTGTAAACACGATTTCAAGACACCATCCAGTGATTCCACAATGGATGAAGTCAGAAAGAAAATGATAAATTGGTAAATGGATTATAAACTGATAAAATAAATGTTTCATGTTTTTAGTATAGCCATAAATAGGAAGAGTATACGTAACTATACAACAGGAATAAGAATTTACTGCGGATTCTGTGAGGAAATGTATCATTGAATAAGCAAAAAAGACAGGATATTAAAATCCTGTCAATTTTGCGGAGTCAAAGGTGCTGACGGTAACAACACCATTCACCGGAGTTTTATATACGGGTCTCTCTACACCAAATTTTTGAAAATAAACATACTGAGAGGTAATATTTATGTTGTGGTATGCACCATCTGCAACAACTTCAGAAAATGCTCCGTCTTTAGAAATGCGCTTAAGCTGTGGTGTTTCACCTGCTGTCTGATAATAAATGAATAAGTCTGAGATGTTATATGTGTCAGTACGTTCGGTTGTAAGGACTGTTTTTTCACCGCTTGACATATCATAGCTTATTAATGCGTAATTATTGTGAATATCAATATAGTATACTGTAGTACCATCAACAATAGGCATGTACATATCCTCAGCTAAAATATCAGCTGCATTTTTACTTCCTAAAGGAAGCTGCATTAGATGGCCATTGTCTGTTGTATTATTGAAATAGATGGCTGAGTTATTAACACATGCAGGAGTTACTTTATAATTCAAAAGAATTTCTGCATTTTCACCATCTATATCTATTTTCTTTAAATTAACACCTTCTTCTTGTTTAGCAGTATTATAATAGATAGAATTATCTGCAAGTACCATGGTTTCACTTAGGATACGGTCAAGACATTCAATCTTGTTTGGATTTTCTTTTTCAGCACGATAGATACCTGTAGTACTAATCATATAGCCAAAGCCTTCTCCTGAACCGGAACCCTTTTGATAAAAATAGAAGTACTTTCCGGCAGCATTAATGGAGCCAGTTTCTGTTTGAATTAATTTTTCTATTTCTGTTTCATTAGGGCGCATGCGATAGAGGGCGTAAGTATCATAAGGATTGGAAAAATACACGTAACCATCATCTTCGCAGAAAAGCCCTCCATTATAAAGATTTCCAGCGGTATTTCCAACAGTTCCGACTGGATTTTTGACAATACGCTGATTTAACTGTACTACAATTCCAGTAACAATAAATACAGTGATAATACAAATGATAGAAAATATAGCAATAATCTTTCTTTTCATAAAAAATTCCCCCTATATTAAATATTATAAAGAATTATTTGCAAAAAGAAAAGAGGGGTTATATATTTTTACAAAGAAGAATTGGTGTGCTATACTAAAAGGAACAACATTTAGGAAGGGCATGGTTATTAGTATGGATTTACTGGAATTAAGAAATGAGCTAGATGGAATTGATCGAAATATTGTAGAGTTGTATGAGAAAAGAATGGCAGTTTGTGAACAGGTAGCTGCGTATAAGATAGAGACAGGAAAAAGAGTATTTGATAAGGAACGAGAACAACAGAAGCTAAAGGCTGTGAGTGCTTTGGCCCATAATGAATTTAATGCATACGGCGTAAAAGAGCTTTTTGAGCAGATTATGTCTATGAGCAGAAAACTTCAGTACAGATTGTTAGCTGAAAATGGAAAGGGAGGTAATCTTGCATTTCATGAAATGCTTGAAATGGACAAGACGAAGTGTAGAGTTGTTTTTCAGGGGGCGGAAGGTGCTTATTCTCAGGCTGCTATGATTGAGTATTTTGGAGAAGAGGTAAATTGTTTCAATGTGGATACCTTCCGTGATGCAATGTTGGCTATTGATGAAGGTAGTGCGGACTTCGCAGTTCTTCCGATTGAGAATTCTACAGCAGGTATCATTAGCGAAGTTTATGATTTACTTGTAGAATTTGAGAATTATATCGTAGGAGAGCAGATTATTCCAATAGAGCATTGTTTGCTTGCTTGTGAAGGAGCAAACATAGAAGATATCAATACCGTGTATTCGCATCCTCAATCACTTATGCAGAGTAGTGAGTATTTGCGTGAGTCGGGATGGCAGCAGATTAGTATGAAAAATAATGCCTTTGCGGCACAGAAGGTTGCAAATGAGAAGAATTTAACACAGGCAGCCATTGCAAGTGAATATGCAGCAAAGGTTTATGGACTTCAGGTATTAAAGAAGGGTGTAAATGATTTGAAAGAAAATTCAACACGCTTTATCATTGTTACAAACCAGAAGGTATTTTCACCAGAGGCCAAGAAAATTAGCCTTTGCTTTGAAATTAATCATGAAAGTGGTGCATTGTATCACGCCTTATCTCATTTGATTTATAATGGATTAAATATGTCAAAGATTGAGAGTAGACCTCTAACCGGAAGAAACTGGGAATATCGTTTCTTTGTGGATTTTGAAGGAAATATGCAGGACAGCGCGGTAAAGAATGCACTTAGAGGGCTTCGTGAAGAAACCAGAAATATGAAAATATTAGGAAATTATTAAGATATAGAAGGAGCGAGTTTGACAATGAAAGAAAAAGAATTGATTGTTTATCGTAAGCTCAAAGAAGATAAGCTACTTCGTGATATGGCATGGCTTATGGAGCATTATAGGGATGAGTATTATAACTTAGAGGATAGAGAAGAGTTATTTTACGAATGCATACATAATATTTTAGAAAAGGCGGCTCATCATGGATTTTATGGAAATCTTTGGCATTGTTATCTTGCAAATCTTTTGGTAAATGATGAAAATTCTTACAGCCTTGCTTGTGAGATAAAAGGCGAACCGGAAGGAACACTGAGTAGTGTGGCATTCCATGATTTTGCAATTATTAAGGAATTCTTGGACTATGATTTTGCTGGTATGGAAGAAGTGTTTGGTAAGGGTGTATTAGAATTTATTAAAAACTTCGAAGGGAATAAAGAAAAAAGTCATGTTTATAATAGGCGAATTAGAGATTGTATCTGTGAAGTGGCAAGAGGAATTGGTTCAGCGGATTCAGTAGAAGACATAAAGAAAATCATTACGGATTTTTATGCGGCTTATGGTGTTGGTAAGTTCGGACTAAATAAATCTTTCCGAATCTCTCATCCGGAAGGAAAAGAGATGGAAGTAAAGGCAATCAAGAATATTGACCATGTAAAGCTGGAGGATTTGGTTGGCTATGAGATTCCAAAACAGAAGCTGATTGCAAATACAGAAGCTTTTGTGCAAGGAAAGCCAGCCAATAACTGTCTGTTGTTTGGTGATGCAGGAACCGGTAAGTCATCTAGTATCAAGGGAATCATTAATAAGTATTATGATCAGGGACTTCGTATGATTGAGGTGTATAAGCATCAGTTCCAAGATTTGAATGATGTGATTGCCCAGATTAAAAATAGAAATTATAAGTTTATTATTTATATGGATGATTTGAGCTTTGAAGAGTTTGAAATCGAATATAAGTATTTGAAAGCGATTATTGAAGGTGGCTTAGAGGTGAAGCCGGATAATGTGTTGATTTACGCCACCACTAATAGAAGACATTTGGTAAGAGAGAAGTATTCGGATAAGGAAGAAAGAAGAGACGATTTGCATTCTTCTGATACGGTACAGGAGAAGTTGTCATTGGTTGCAAGATTTGGTGTTTCTATTTTCTTCTGTGCTCCGGATAAAAAAGAATTTCAGAATATTGTTAAAGTATTGGCTCAGAGAAATGATATTAATATGGAAGAGGATGAACTTTTACTGGAAGCAAATAAGTGGGAACTTGCACATGGTGGATTGTCAGGAAGAACAGCACAACAGTTTATTGACTACTTGTTAGGTTCAGAGCCAAGCAGAATTACGAAAAATGCATGATGAATGCTTGCATTCAAGAGTGCATTTGTAAGTAATTCTATTTGGCGGATACGCACATCGAGGAAACACAAAGCGTTTTTGAGATGTAGCTCTGAACCTGAATAGAATAAAAGAAGGGGTGATTACATGGCATATAAGACGTTTGCGGCAATTGATGTGGGCTCTTATGAGCTGGCGATGAAGGTATTTGAAATTTCATCGAAAAATGGAATTCGTGAAATTGATTATATTAGACATAGAATCGAATTGGGGACGGATTCTTATCTGACCGGAAAGCTTACGAATGAACGAATGGATGAGCTTTGCCGAATCTTACGAGAGTATACAGAGATTATGAAGTCATATAGGGTTGAGGACTATAAGGCTTATGGAACAAGTGCGATTCGTGAAACGAAGAATGCACTGATTCTATTAGACCAGATACATGCACGTACGGGAATCCGTATTGAAGTGTTAAGTAATTCAGAACAGAGATTTTTGGATTATAAGTCAGTGGCTTCAAAGGGATTGGCTTTTCAGAAGGTTATTGAAAAGGGAACAGTATTCATTGACATAGGTGGAGGCAGTATGCAGATTTCTCTTTTTGATAAGGATAGTCTTGTGACGACACAAAACATTCGTCCCGGTGTACTACGAATGAGAGAGGAGCTGGGAAGATTATCTTACCGCATGTATCAGCTAGAGGAACTGGTAGATGAACTGATTGGAGATAGTATTCAAAGCTTTCGGGATAACTTTGTTGGAAATCGTGAGATTAAGAATATGATTCTGGTAGATGATTATGTGTCTTTGATTTTGCAAAAAGGAATTCAAGAGTCTGCAAAAAAGGGACAGGTAGATGCAAAGGTATTTCTTGAATTTGTAGGAGATTTAAAGCAGAAAAAATCTCAGGAGATAGCAAGAACGTTAGGAATACCGGAAGAAAATACTTCTCTTGTTTATTTATCAGCTTTGATGTTACGTAATATGATAAAGACTTTAGGTGTTGAGATGATATGGGCACCGGGAGTTGCTTTGTGTGATGGAATGGCTTATGAATACGCAGAGAAAAACAGACTTTTGACAGTAACTCATAATTTTGAACAGGATATTCTTGCCTGTGCATGGGATATGAACAGGAGATACCAGTGTGATGAGAGAAAAGCGAAGGAAAGAGCACAAATTGCATTGAATTTATTTGACCACATGAAAAAAGCACACGGGCTTTCAAAACGTGACAGATTGTTGTTACAGCTTTCTGCTATTCTTTGTGAATGTGGAAAATATATTAGTCTTACAAGTGTGGGAGAGAGCTCTTATAATATAGTCATGGCAACAGAGATGATTGGTTTGTCACATTTAGAGAGAGAGATTGTTGCTAATGTTGTGAAATATGTAAGAGCGCCATTTGAATATTTTGACACACTTGGTAAAACTACGACCTTAGACAGAGGTTCTTATTTAAAGATTGCAAAGCTGACAGCAATGCTTCGTTTGGTAAATGCACTGGATATTAGTTACAAGCAGAAGTTTGAGCATGTAAAGGTAGTATGGAAGGAGGATATCGTAACAATAACGGTAGAAACAAATTCTGATATGACCTTGGAGCTTGGATTCTTTGAACAGAAAGCGAATTTCTTTGAAGAAGTATTTAATATTAAACCGGTTATTCGCCAGAAAAAGAGTAATATATAAAAGGGGGACGGAATTTAATGAAGATAGATTACAGTAAATCAGAATATTATCATAATCGAGAACTTAGCTGGGTTGCTTTTAATCATCGTATTTTAGGGGAAGCAAGGGATAAAACAATTCCTCTTTTTGAGCGTTTGAAATTTTTAAGTATTACAGCATCGAATCTAGATGAGTTTTTTATGGTACGTGTAGCATCTTTAAAAGATATGGTAAATGCAGAATATACGAAAAAAGATATTGCAGGTATGACTCCAATGGAACAGCTGGAAGCAGTAAATCAGGCAACGCATGAATTAGTAAACATGCAGTATTCTACTTATAATCGTTCATTACTTCCTCTGCTTTCACAAAATGGCTTAAAAATTATTGAAAAGCATGAAGAATTGGAAGAGACAGATAAGCAGTTTGTTGATCGTTATTTTCAAGATAATGTTTATCCTGTTTTAACACCGATGGCAGTGGATTCATCAAGACCATTTCCACTGATACGTAATAAATCTTTGAACCTGGGTGCGTTGGTTTCCAGAAAGGAAGAAGGCAAGGGCGGATTCAAAAAACACTTATTCCATAAAAAATCAAATGTTGGTAAGGAGCTTGAATTTGCTACGGTTCAGGTGCCAAGTGTTATTCCGAGAATTGTACAGCTGCCTGAAGACAAAGATGGAACCAAAAGAGTCATTCTTTTAGAGCAGATTATCGAGAGAAATATGGATAAGCTGTTTCTGAATTATAATATAGAATGCGTATCTCCATTCCGAATTATGAGAAATGCAGATTTATCAATTGAAGAGGATGATGCGGCTGATTTATTGAAGGAAATTGAAAAACAGTTAAAGAAAAGACAATGGGGACAGGCAATTCGTCTAGAAGTAGAGGATGGTATAGATAAGAAGCTTCTTTCCATTATCCAGAAAGAATTAGAGATTGAGGAGAAGGATATTTATGATATTCAAGGTCCGCTTGATCTTACTTTTCTAATGAAAATGTATGGTATGGAAGGATTTGAACATTTAAAGAATAAGCCATATACACCACAGCCTGTAGCAAACTTAGCACAGGGAGCGAATATTTTTGAGGAGATTAGTAAAAGAGATATTTTATTACATCATCCATATGAGGTCTTTACTCCAGTCGTTGATTTTATCAAGCAGGCATCACGAGATCCACAGGTTCTTGCGATTAAGCAGACGTTGTATCGTGTTAGTGGTAATTCACCAATTATTGCAGCACTTGCACAGGCAGCAGAGAATGGAAAACAGGTAACGGTACTTGTTGAGTTAAAAGCACGTTTTGATGAAGAAAACAATATTGTTTGGGCGAGAAAGCTGGAGAAAGCAGGCTGTCATGTTATCTATGGACTTGTTGGTCTAAAGACACATTGTAAGATTACACTTGTAGTAAGAAAAGAAGAAGAGGGCATAAGACGGTATGTTCATCTAGGAACAGGAAATTACAATGATCAGACAGCAAAGTTGTACACGGACCTTGGTCTATTGACTTGTAATGAGGCAATAGGTGAGGATGCAACTGCAGTATTTAATATGCTATCGGGTTATTCGGAGCCGCTTGGATGGAATCATTTGGCGGTTGCACCAATATGGTTAAAGGAGAAGTTCCTTTATCTAATTAATAGAGAGAAGGAAAATGCAAAGCAAAATCGACCGGCAAGAATTGTAGCCAAAATGAATTCTTTATGTGATCAGGATGTAATCAAAGCATTGTATGAGGCAGCGGCTTGCGGGGTTAAAATTGACCTTATTGTACGAGGAATCTGCTGTCTTAAGACAGGAGTAGAAGGAACTAATGATAATATTTCGGTTCGTTCCATTGTAGGTAATTTCTTGGAGCATGCAAGAATCTTTTATTTTGAAAATGCAGGAAAGGCAGAGCTGTATATGGGAAGTGCAGACTGGATGCCTAGGAATCTGGAACGAAGAGTTGAGATTCTGTTTCCAATTCTGAATCCTGAGTTGCAGGAGAAGGTATGGCATGTACTAGATGTACAATTAAGAGATACAATGAAGGCTCAGATATTGCAACCTGACGGAACTTATGATAAGGTTGACAGGAGAGGTAAAGACCAGTACATAGCACAGGATGAATTCTGTAAGGAATATGTGCAGGCTGTAGCCGCTCAGGAGAAGGAAGAGAAGCAGTCGAGAACTTTTATTCCGGAGATTCATATAGAAAGTGTTTAGGTTATATAGTATGGTTAGAGTGATATTAGCTTCCGGTTCGCCAAGAAGAAAAGAGCTTTTAGAGCAGATAGGTGTTTCCTTTGAGATTTCGGTTGCAGATGGGGAAGAAGTCATTACCAGAAAGCTTCCGTGGGAAATTGTAGAGGAATTATCATTGCAAAAAGCAACAGAGGTAGCAGGGCGCTACGAGACGAAGCTGGAGGTGGCAGAGCAGACTGTGGTAATAGGAGCAGATACAATTGTTGCCTATGGAGAGGAAATCATGGGTAAGCCAAGGAATGAAGAGATGGCGAAAGAGATGCTTCGTAAATTGCAGGATGGTTCACATCAGGTGTATACAGGTGTAACACTGATAATCATGACAGCAGAGGATAGACAAGTTGTAACCTTTCATGAAAAAACAGATGTCGAGATGTATTCGATGTCAGAGACACAGATTGATACATATGTAGCGACAAAGGAACCAATGGATAAAGCAGGAGGTTATGCAATTCAGGGCAAGTGCGCTGCTTATATAAAGGGCATCTGTGGAGATTATAATAATGTGGTAGGTTTACCGGTTGCAAGATTGATGCAGGAGCTTTTTAAGCTTGGAATCGTGTTATAGGAAAGGATAGGGATTAGTCTATGCATGAATATGATGAAGCAGTATTAAAATGTTTTGTGAAGAATCAGCTTCAATTATTACCAGAGAAGGTAGCTGAGAACATTGATGAAGCAGAAGCATTTTTAGAGGAGTGTATGGCTGTAGTTGTAGATTCCCTTGATGAAGTATGGGAGTATTTCGACGAAGAAGGGATGGATTTAGAAGGTCTGGATAAGGAAGGAATTACAGAAGCTCCGGAAGTGTTTGATATTGGGGATGGAAGATACTTGATTGTGGAGAGCTAAAAATTATAGAACAGGATAAGGGTAAGGTTAAGTGGAAAGAGAATCAAATGTAACAGTATGGCAGCTTGGATTATTTGACGGCTTTGACAAAGACGTTATGGTAATGCAACGTGATGAAGAAGAGGTGTTTGATGGTGCAATTCATGTATTTTTTGAGAAGGAATATTATGATGCCTATGTAAATAAGGCAAAAAAATACAGTGAGCATCGTTATGCATATCATGAGGATAAACTGGGAGAGGTTATTTATCAGATTTTTGATGAAGAGATTCCAGGAATGGTGTTTCATGTAACAACACAGCCGGATGTATCTAAAAGTACATTATGCGAAGAGAAATATATCTCAGTGGAAGACCTCATGGGACTTCATGATGTGGTAGAGAGCTATCACTATATGTATACAGCTTCAATTGAAAGAATGTCAAAGGAAGAGGCTGTTGCAAAACTTTGGACAAAGAATATTTTCATTATTGGAAATCTTCCTGATTTTAGAAAAGTAAATACTGAAGAAAAACAGACGGTTGAACTTATGACTATGAAGCGTAAGTTAGATGGAAGTGCACCGTCAGCAGACAAATTTGATTATGAATCAGTAAAAGTATTTTTAACAGCGGGAAGTGCGATGCGATTTAATCCGGATAAGAAACCGATTAATCGTTATAAGTTAGCTTTATTGTCACAGTTTGTTAAGGGACGTCTTCAGGTAGTAATCGAGCCACATCGTAATTATTATTTAGAATATGATCCTGCTACGATAGATATTTCAGAGCATTATCAGTCAATCGCGTGGAATGACGATAAGGTGAAGGAGAGAATTAACTCTTATCTTGATATGGAAGAGGTATATATTCTTCTGGCTCCGAATCTTAGTGATTATAGAAGTTGCAAAGGAATTCCGTTATTTATAAGACCGGACGATAAAAATGTTATGATGTATTTGTTTGAAAAGTATACAGATGCAATGAACTATTGTCTGATGAATCCGGCGATTCTTCCTGTATTAGACGGTACATATCCGATTGGTGTTTTGAATAAGAATAACAAGATGTCAAGCTTGAGAACTGTTCTTGCCATTGCTTCAAACATGGGTGTAACAGGTATAAATCTTGATATGGAAACAGAAAATGCAATTGGAAGCAGAATGTCATTCTTTACTGAAACAGCCCAAATGGAAACAGATTTGGAAAAGATTTTTACAGTAGAAGAATGTGCACGTGTCAAGGTTGAAAAGGATGGCAATATCGGATTCCGTTTTGAACCGATTTCTTTTGCAGATACCAGAAATATTTATGATGTTAGTGAAGAGAGACAGGCTGAACTGAAAAAGCACTTAGATACAGATAGTGATATGGGAGTAGCTTATATGGCTGGCTGTACTTTACCGGAGATGCTTGTGATGCTTCGTGAAGCCGGACAGCGTTTTGATACTGCAAGAAGTGAACAGAATCAGGAAGATATCAAGAAGTATAACGTATTGATGAACCTGATGACGATTCCTTTGACAGAAGAATTATGTGAGAAACCTTACATATATACTTTGCAGGGAGAAGATGGAGAATTCGCTCTTCGTAATAACATTGGATATCTTATCGTAACGAATCGTTTTGAGAGTGGCAGAAATGGAGAAGGCAGACTGATGCCGGTAAGCATTGCAAACGAGCAGTTTATGACAAAGATGTTAGAAGCAAGTAAGGTTGTTGCTATTACTGACGGTCCTGGACTTCTTGCATTAGCAGATGTTCGCCTGATGATGGAGGTAGCAAAGCAGAAGAAAAAGAATGAAGCATTAAAAGAAGAGTTAATGATTTATCTGACTCAGGGCTTGAATCTTTCTTATCAGAAAGCCTTATACTATTATAGAAGATTGAAGACAGATAACAGTATCTTCGTAGAATTTACTTCCTGTGTACGTAACGGAGAGTATTCTTCTGTAGGTATGGTAGCAGTAGAAGGCTATACAGCGAAGAAGCTTGCTGACGAGAAGGGATTGAATCCTTTACAGGCATACGATATGCTGTTGCAGTTGAAAGAGAATCCAAAGGCACTGAAGGAGAATAAGACGGTTGAAATGACAGCAGATGGTGCGGAAGATGTTGCATCAGAGAAGAAGTCGTTCTTTGGAAGATTGTTTAAGAAATAGAAAGATTTATTTCATAAGAAAATGCGCAGGCTCATAGAGTCTGTGCATTTTTTAATTTTGTCATATATTCTTCAGGCACATATAGCTTCCCATATCCAATCCCGAGGTCTAGTCCTGGTTTGTTGTCTCCATGAAAATCAGAGCCGCCACTTGGGATTAGGTTATACTTTGTGGCAAGAGCCTTTATCTGACGTTCTTCCTGTGGTGTGTAGGTGCTATAGACACATTCGATACCTTTTAAGCCATGTTCTACTAAAGTTGATACTAGAATATCTAACTGTTCCTTACCTAGTTTATAAAGGGTAGGATGTGCAAGAACTGGAACACCGCCGGCTTTTAATGTTACTTCGATAACTTCTTGTGGTGTAATCTTTTCACGATGTACAAAGTATGGTGTATAGTCACCAAGATAGCGGTCAAAGGCCTCATTCATGCTTTTCACGTAACCCTTAGTAAGCAGGTACTTTGCATAATGTGCTCTAGTAATAACGGCATCTGGGAACATTTCCAGCAATGTTTCGTAGGTAATATCGATATCGGCACAGCGAAGATTAGCACATAGCTTATAATTGCGGTCAGTTCTGGATTGCTGGAACCGGTTCAAATATTCCAGAAAAACAGGAGCTTTATAATCTATAAAAAGTCCTACGATATGCACATCGCGATTCAGATATTCCGTGGAATATTCAATGCCAGGAATAACGGTAATGGGTTTATTTTTTGCAGCTTCTAATGCCTCTTCAATGCCATCAATAGTATCGTGATCAGTTAATGCAAATGCAGTTAATCCTTTTTCAAGAGCATAATTTACCAGTTTTGTAGGTGTGTATGTTCCATCTGATTTCGTGGAATGTACATGTAAATCTACTTGTCCCATATTCTTTTTCCTAGCCTTTCTATAAGAGTGTCGCCATGTGAAAAGAATCCAATTCCATTTACATTACTGGAATTGGATTCTTTCATTTGTAGCTGTAACGTAGTGATAATTAATCAAGAATTTCTACGAAATTCTTGCAATGTGCGTGCGCTGGCACGCACAATTTTTACTCGTCGCTTCCGTCTTCGATTTCAGCTTCCGCGGTATAGACGGTTCTCTTACGAGCCATTTCATCGCTTGCAAGATATTCGTCGTAAGTAGTAATCTTGTCAACGATAGTACCGTTTGGAAGAATCTCGATAATACGGTTTGCGGTTGTTTGTACAAACTGATGGTCATGGCACGCGAAAATTGCAACGCCAGGGAATTTGATAAGACCATTGTTAAGTGCAGTGATGGATTCCATGTCAAGATGGTTGGTAGGCTCGTCAAGTACGAGACAGTTTGCACCACTAATCATCATCTTACTTAACAGACAACGAACTTTCTCACCACCAGAAAGAACCTTTACCTTTTTTACACCGTCTTCACCGGCAAAGAGCATTCTGCCAAGGAAACCACGTACATAAGTAATATCATCAACAGGAGAATAGCTCATAAGCCAGTCCGCGATGGTATAGTCATTGTTGAACTCATTGGTAGGATCCTTAGGGAAGTAAGCCTGAGAGGTTGTGATACCCCACTTATAAGTTCCTTCATCCGGCTCCATTTCACCCATAAGAATCTGGAAAAGAGTAGTCTTTGCTAATTCGTTTCCACCAACAAAAGCAACCTTGTCTTCTCTATTTAAGATAAAAGAAACATCATCAAGAACCTTCACACCATTGACGGTTTTGGAAAGATGTTCAACAGTTAATACTTCGTTACCGATTTCACGATCAGGACGGAAATCAATGTAAGGATATTTACGGCTCGATGGCTTAATATCGTCTAATTCAATCTTTTCCAAAGCACGTTTTCTGGAAGTAGCCTGCTTAGACTTAGAAGCGTTAGCAGAGAAACGAGAAATAAATTCCTGCAACTCTTTAATCTTTTCTTCTTTCTTCTTGTTAGCTTCCTTCATCTGTTTTACAAGTAACTGGCTTGATTCATACCAGAAGTCATAGTTACCAGCATATAACTGAATCTTGCCATAATCAATATCGGCAATCTGGGTACATACCTTATTTAAGAAATAACGGTCATGAGATACTACGATAACGGTATTCTCAAAGTCGATTAAGAACTCCTCAAGCCATGCAATAGCATCTAAATCAAGATGGTTAGTAGGCTCGTCGAGAAGCAGAATATCAGGATTACCGAATAATGCTTTTGCAAGGAGAACCTTAACCTTTTCACTACCGTTTAAGTCTTTCATAACAGAATAATGAATTTCAGATGGAATACCAAGACCATTTAAAAGCTGTGCAGCGTTAGATTCTGCTTCCCAGCCGTCCATTTCAGCAAATTCGCCTTCAAGCTCACTTGCGCGGATGCCGTCTTCATCAGAAAAATCTTCTTTTGCATAGATGGCTTCCTTTTCTTTCATAATTTCATAAAGTCTAGAATTACCCATGATAACAACATCCATAACTGGATATTCGTCATATTTAAAGTGATCCTGTTCTAAGACAGACAGACGCTGACCTGGGGTGATTACGATATCACCTTTGGTTGTTTCCAGTTTACCAGATAAAATCTTTAAGAAGGTAGACTTACCAGCACCATTGGCACCAATCAGGCCATAACAGTTTCCTTCTGTAAACTTAATATTAACATCTTCAAATAAAGCTTTCTTACCTACACGGTAGGTTACATTATTCGCACTAATCATCACTAAACCTCATTTTCTACTTTTCATACTAATTTTAGGTGTCTTATTGGGAAAAAAGCCCAAACAAAGGTATTTTAACATAAGTAGAAAGGGCTTTCAACACTAGATATAAACTTTATTTATTTCTCGAAATTTATTTCCATGGGTTAGTACAAAAGGCGGTAGTAAAGAAGAAAAATATATGGTAAGATGGTTAAAGTGTGGTGTCTATTTACAGAATGAACAGACAGATTGAAAGGTGTGGAAAGGAACGGATATTTATGGGACAGACGAAAAGGGCATTTAAGGAACGATTAGAACAGAACACTAAGGATTATAGTCCAAAGGATTTATTTGATTTAACAGCTGCAGAACAGTTTCTTTCATTGATGCATACAAGTTTTGGATTGGCGACAATGATGACAGACCGCCATGGTGCAATGATTCAGATAAATGGAGAATTTGGAGAATTTAAACCGGATGTAGTAAATAAACCGGGAATTAAGATTCGTGTTAAGGGATGTACCGTATGTCATGTTTATGCCAAAACGGAAGAAATAGAACCAGAGTATACAGAAGTTGTAAAAGGACTTCTTGATGCATATATTAAGACATTAGAGTGCTATAGTGAAAAGTCCTATATCAGTAGTGAACAGGCAGTATACATAGATGAACTTGAACAGGAGTTGGAGCAGGAAGCATATCAGCCAAAGTATGATGAGCAGAATGATCCGCTTACAGGGGTATTAAATAAGAGTTCTTTTATAAAGAATATGGAGCAGCTTAAGGAGCGTGAGGTTGTTCCAACAGCAGTTATCTGTGTAAATATTAACGACTGGTTATTTGTTCATGACAATTTTGGAGAAGAAGAAAGTGACCGTTTGATTGTGACTGTTGCGGAAATACTCAAGAACTGTGCAGATGAGCAGGCGATTATTGGAAGAAGCGGTGGAGATGCATTTCAAGTATTGCTTCCTATGATAGAAGAGGAGGAAGCGAGAGAGTATTGTCGTAAGGTACAAGAAGCATGTTTGACATTTGAAGATAGTATATTAGCACCGAGCGTTGCGATTGGTTGCGTTATGAAGATGAATGTAGACACATCTTATAAGGAAGTACTTTCTGATGCTGAGTATGCAATGTATGAGGATAAGCTGGTGTTGAAAAAAACGCCTGGATACCGTGAAAGACTGGAAAAAGGTCTAAATCTAAAATAATTATTAAGTCAACCAAATACAAAAAACGAGAGAAAAAAAGAGAAAACATATCAAAAATGAAAGAAAACAAAAGTTATGATGAGCTGAATCTGCTTGCACAACGATATGGAAAAAATTATTATTAGTTCTGTTAGCACTCGAAGTAAAAGAGTGCTAATGAATTACGAAAGTCAAATATGCAGTTGCTATGCAAAACAGAGAATTGCATCAGGTTATATATCATTTTAAGGAGGCTATTATCATGAAGTTAGTACCATTAGGTGACAGAGTTGTATTAAAGCAGTTAGTTGCAGAGGAAACAACAAAATCAGGTATCGTTTTACCAGGACAGAGCAAAGAAAAGCCGCAGCAGGCAGAAGTTGTTGCTGTAGGACCAGGCGGAGTTGTTGACGGCAAGGAAGTAAAGATGGAAGTTAAGGTTGGAGATCAGGTTATCTATTCTAAGTACTCAGGAACAGATGTAAAGCTTGATGAGGAAGAATTTATCGTTGTGAGACAGAACGATATCTTAGCCATTATACAATAATTCTGCAGGCAGAATTATTGCAGATGGCCATTCGGCCGAGAATACTGTAAGATATCGTAGAAGATAAACGTATTGAATACGAGCACTAAAGAGGCCATTCGGCCGTGAATACTGGAAGGTGATTATTGAAGGTGTACGTATTGAATACGAGCACTAAAGAGGCCATTCGGCTTATATTAATAAATTTGGAGGATTTTGAAACATGGCAAAGGAAATTAAGTATGGCGCAGAGGCGCGTAAGGCTTTAGAAGCTGGTGTAAATAAATTAGCAGATACAGTAAGCGTAACAATCGGACCTAAGGGAAGAAATGTAGTATTAGATAAATCTTTCGGTGCACCATTAATTACAAATGATGGTGTTACGATTGCAAAGGAAATTGAATTAGAAGATGCTTTTGAGAACATGGGTGCTCAGCTTGTTAAGGAAGTTGCTACTAAGACAAATGATGTAGCAGGTGATGGTACAACAACAGCTACTGTTCTTGCACAGGCAATGATTAACGAAGGTATGAAGAATCTTGCAGCAGGTGCTAACCCAATCGTTTTAAGAAAGGGTATGAAGAAGGCTACTGATAAGGCTGTAGAAGCAATTCAGGCAATGAGCTCTAAGGTAAATGGAAAAGAGCAGATCGCTAAGGTTGCAACCATTTCTGCTGGTGATGAGACAGTAGGTGAGATGGTAGCAGATGCTATGGAAAAGGTTTCTAATGATGGTGTTATCACAATCGAAGAATCTAAGACTATGAAGACAGAGCTTGACTTAGTAGAAGGTATGCAGTTTGATAGAGGTTATGTATCTGCATATATGGCAACTGATATGGATAAGATGGAAGCAAATCTTGATGATCCATATATCTTAATTACAGACAAGAAGATTTCTAATATTCAGGAAATTCTTCCTGTATTAGAGCAGGTTGTTCAGTCTGGTGCTAAGTTATTAATCATTGCAGAGGATGTTGAAGGCGAAGCTCTTACAACATTAATCGTAAATAAGTTACGTGGTACATTCAATGTTGTTGCTGTTAAGGCTCCTGGCTACGGTGACAGAAGAAAAGCTATGCTTGAGGATATTGCAATCCTTACAGGCGGTCAGGTAATCAGCGAAGAACTTGGTCTTGACTTAAAGGAAGCAAACTTAGAAATGTGCGGACGTGCAAAGTCTGTTAAGGTTCAGAAGGAAAACACAATCATTGTTGATGGTGTTGGTGATAAGGCTAAGATTGAGGCAAGAATTGCTCAGATTAAGAAGCAGATAGAGGAAACAACTTCTGAGTTTGATAAGGAGAAGTTACAGGAAAGACTTGCTAAGCTTGCAGGTGGTGTAGCTGTTATCCGTGTAGGTGCTGCTACAGAAACAGAAATGAAGGAAGCAAAGCTTCGTATGGAAGATGCTTTAAATGCTACAAGAGCTGCTGTTGAAGAAGGTATCGTATCAGGTGGTGGTTCTGCATATATTCATGCTTCAAAGGAAGTTGTTAAGCTTGTAGATACATTAGAGGGTGACGAGAAGACAGGTGCTAAGCTTGTATTAAAGGCACTTGAGGCTCCATTATTCAAGATTGCATCTAATGCTGGTCTTGAAGGAAGCGTTATCATCAACAAAGTAAAGGAATCTGAGGTTGGTTGTGGATTTGATGCATACAAGGAAGAGTATGTAAATATGATCGAGGCTGGTATTCTTGATCCAGCTAAGGTTACAAGAAGTGCTTTACAGAATGCATGTAGCGTTGCAAGTACATTATTGACAACAGAATCTGTAGTTGCAAATATTAAAGAAGACGTTCCAGCGATGCCAGCAGGTGCCGGAATGGGCGGAATGATGTAATTAATTTTTGATATACTAATAAAAAGACTGTGTAGTATTACACAGTCTTTTTGTGAATTATGGTATCTGTTCAGAACCCCGTTAGTTGAAAATGATATCCGGATTTCCGTTTAGTGCTTCACGGATAGCTGTGAAAGCATTGATTCCATGCTTACGAGCTGATCCGATGTAACTCATAATTGTAAGATATTCCTGTGCACCT
>JAFSCH010000037.1 GCA_017436865.1 Lachnospiraceae bacterium | reverse complement strand
TGACATGGCATAAATCTCCTTAGGTAATTTGTTTTAGCGATTCAATTATACCAAAAAGTCAAGATTTATGCCTTTTTTATTGGCTACAATATAGAGTTTTCAAGGTTCAATACACCTTTTGGGTGTGGGAAGTTTAAGTACTTTACTCTTTATGCAACATCCTGATTCTGTAATCCAGCATTCTGCCACATTTCCTTAAACTTGCTTGATAATCCGCAAAGCTTTCCATATACATCCACACTCAGTTCTGTCTGTGGCGCTACCTGTAAGAAAACAGTTAACATCTGGCACATGATATAACTATCGACAAAGGCTTCTTTTAAAGTCAAAGCAACCATAATTCCCAACACAACAGCTCCTAAAGAAGGTACATTAAAAATACCAACAAGACCGAGCATAAGAAGCATTGCTATTATCGCTACTACTGTAGTAAATACCATAACAATAAATGTAATTTTTACCGCTTCCTTTAAGAATGTTTTAACGTTCTGGAAGTAAATACATACACCATCGCATGCACTCTTCCATGCATTCTGGTCTTTATTAACAAAAGTATAACCTAAGCAACACTCATCTACATATCCTAAAAAAATGCCAATAAACTTCTGTAAGATTTCAACTGCATTATCCATTCCCGGAATGAAATCAAGAAAGCCTCCAATCTTACCAACAGTTCTCTGAAGCTGTCCAACTGCACCACCTACGAGCTTATCTACTCCAATGTATACATTAGAAGAAACAAATCTTTCCTTTACCAATTGTGCACCTGTTTCAACCATGTTCTCAGGAATCTTTCCTTCCTGCACTGCCACTGCCATACATGCAATGTGGGCAGACTTAATCATATAGCTTACATAATCAGATACCACATGATACAATTTAAAAACGGTAAATCCCCAAACTAAAAATGCAACATACGCACCAATAAACTCTCCAATCACTGCTCCAATTGCACAAAATACAATTAACAGTATTAGCGCTACCAAATCAAACCCTAATCCTACACCAAGCTTAATCCAGTTAAACTTCATTGTTCCTAACCAAATATCTTTTGCTTTCATAAAATCCTCCTTGCTTCATTGGTTATATATTATTATGCCTCAATGACATTACAACCCTACAGTTCTCCTACCATTTCAAAGTACTTACTACCCACATCCTTAATCTGACCATCAAAAGATATTGTTGGCATTCCATTTGTAAAGTCACTTATTTTTAAAACAGTTGTCTCTACATCAGCATTTAAAACAATCGTCGCATAAAATCCCATTTCAATACTCGAAATCACTTTACCCACATTTCCAATATTAACATCAATCGTCTTTGTTTCTCCTGCTGGTATTGTTTCTGACCATGTTAGAAATGTGTAAATTCGCTCTCCTTTGTCATCTAATACAAGATCATTTCTTGGCTGTGTCAAAAACTCACATTTTGTATTGTTTACAAATGTAAGCCTCATCCTTAAATCACTATTTCCTATTTCATCTTTCCACTGTATCTCATCAATTGTTAAATCAATACCATACTGCTCCAATACATCAACTTTATAGTCAAGCTCGTATAAATTATCTCTAGAATGATCTTTGATTATTTCCGGGTTCTCTTTACATTCTACATCAAAGATTTTAGCCTCTGTTTCATTTATAATAAATGCAAAAAACAAATACGATACCGGATTTCTCATCGTACCACTGAATTCCATAGACTTACTCTCAATAACACCATCTCTAATTTGAAGATGTATTTCTACACACCCATCTGACTCCTCTACCGTTTCCCCATTCATCAAAAAGATTAATCCATTGATATAATCATTATAATCTACTTTCTGTTCTTCACTCTCTACCATTGCAAGCATAGCCGCTTGTATATCCTCAATCGTTTTTATTTCCTCATCTACTACATTCTCTGCCAGTACTTCATCCTGGCCCCATAATACGTGACTATCTTCATCTCCAATGTATGTAATTCTCATGTTATCCATGTTATCTCTTAATTCTAAAGCTAACTCGGCTACACTCTTCCCAGCTGCCTCAATGGAATCAACTTTATATTTCCCGAAACGAAATCCATTAAAACTCAAATCCGGTGTATTCTCTTTTAACTCATATAGCTCTGTTAAATCCTCTTCCCATGCATCATATACTGGCAAACCTTCTTCATATCTTCTTGTTACGAAAGGCTCACTATCAGATATCATCTCAACTGTTATTTCTTCTGTTTGTATCGCTTCTACTTCTTGTGTTATTTCATCTTCTGTCTGTGTAGATACCTCACTATTTCCACAAGCCGTCAGTAATACAAATATAAAAGCTAATAACAGTATTTTTCCTCTCTTCATATTTACAACTCTCCTCTTTTCACCATGTATACTAACCGTTTGTCATTGTATCATAAAAAAATCTAGGAATTCATTTTTTTCGCGAACGGTCATAATTAGAGCGTAAACGGTATTTTAAGAGATATTTAGATTTATACGAACAAATAGTGCGTGCCAGCGCACGCACTTTGGCAAGAATTTCTTACGAAATTCTTGTCTAACTGCCACTACGCTACAGCACTTTCCTATAAAGGAACAAAAAACCCGAGTGGCGAACCACTCGGGTAAATTTACAACATATATTCAGATTAGTTTGTGATAACCTTTTCTGTTTCCTTATCGAATACGTGAATCTTTTCAACGTCGATAGCGAACTTAACCTTATCGCCAGGTCTAGCTGTTGTTCTAGGATCAACTCTAGCTGTGATAGGGAAGTCAGCTAAATCAGCATATAAGAATACTTCTGCACCGAGTAACTCGTATACACGGATAGTTGTCTCGAATGTGCTTCCAGACTTAGCTTCTACCATCATCTGAGAATCATAGATATCTTCTGGTCTGATACCGAAAGTAACTGTCTTTCCGTTGTATCCGCCTTCAATTAACTTCTTAGACTTAGCTGGTGGAAGTGCAATAGTAAGATCTGCAATCTTTAAGTTTGCTACATCACCTGTAACTTCTACCTTTGCATCAAGGAAGTTCATCTGAGGAGATCCCATGAATCCTGCAACGAATAAGTTCTGTGGCTTCTCATATAAGTTCTGTGGTGTATCTACCTGCTGTACGATACCATCCTTCATAACAACGATTCTTGTACCAAGAGTCATAGCCTCTGTCTGGTCATGTGTAACGTAGATGATGGTTGTACCTAATCTCTGATGTAACTTAGCGATCTCGATACGCATCTGTACACGTAACTTAGCATCCAAGTTTGAAAGAGGCTCATCCATAAGGAATACCTTAGGATTACGAACGATAGCACGTCCCATAGCAACTCGCTGTCTCTGACCACCGGATAAAGCCTTTGGCTTACGATCAAGAAGCTTCTCAAGATCAAGAATCTTAGCTGCTTCTTTTACCATCTTATCGATTTCAGCCTTAGGAACTTTTCTTAACTTAAGACCGAATGCCATGTTATCATATACTGTCATATGTGGGTAAAGAGCGTAGTTCTGGAATACCATTGCGATATCTCTGTCCTTAGGCTCTACATCATTTACTAATCTATCACCGATTCTTAATTCACCTGAAGAAATATCTTCAAGACCTGCGATCATACGGAGTGTAGTAGACTTACCACATCCTGAAGGTCCTACGAAGATGATGAATTCCTTGTCAGCGATTTCAAGATTGAAATCCTTTACTGCTTCAAATCCATTAGGATATACTTTGCACACATTTTTTAAAGATAAACTTGCCATTTTTCTTTCCTCCCGAAAAATATTATATCGTGTTTTCGTATGCTCTAAGTATATAAGAATTTATTTAAAAATGCTATGCCACAAATCCACAAATATTTTTTAGACGTTATGTAAAAGTTGCTTACCAAACGAACGATTTGTCCGCTCAGTAAGCAACTTGACTAAGCCATATACTTTTACATGTACAGATTGACGAATATGTATTTTTTATTCTCTTGTAATTACTTCTTTTTCTTATTATTTTCAGACATTTTCTCCATTGCATCACTAACTGCAAAGATTCCTTCTCCAGTCGATTCTTCCTCTTGTTCATTATTTGCTATCATAACCTCATATTTTTTGAAGATTTTCAAAAACAAGAATGACTTTGCATAAGGAAGTAAACCACAAGCAAGCATGAGTACCACAGGACCTAACTGAGGCAAGAAGTAAAACGCAAGAATTGGAACTGCGTAAGATACCACAAACAATATCGCACTTGGCAAATGGGATAACGCCATTAAAAATGAGTTCTTAATCGTATTCTTTACTGTATTACTAAATCTTGCCTGAAGCGGAAATACGAAAGAAAATCCCATCGCCAGAATCACCGTTACCGCAATTACACCATACTGTATCAACTCATTTAATTCCACTTCGGAATAGAACATAATTCTATAATCAAAGAATAATATAAAAAATACTGCAAGGAAAATCAGCCAAATTGCTGTTGATTGTTTAAAGTTCTCCTTGAACGCTTTAAAAAAACCTTTTGTAATATGCCCCTCTTCGTTTTTCACCATCTTATACGCAACGGAATAGGCTGCCGTGATTGCTGCACCTGCTGTGAATATGGGAATGCTGAAAACAATCACTAGGACATTCAGAATCATAATGTCACATACTTTTCCCAAAAAATTCATCAATGGACTGTCTAATTTAAACATAGTATACCTTCTCCTCTCGAGCAAAAACTGCTAGAAAATATAATACTATGTTTCATTTTTCATTTCAATAAATTGGGTGAAAATCACTTTGTAAAATTCTTATAAATATCTTCATTTATGATAATCAATTCTAGTAATTCCACTCACAAATAAATGCTTTACCACCTGCTATTGTAGTACCTGAATCAAAGTCTCCGTCGTTCCATTTTCCATCTTTATTTCTATAATAGAACATTCCATAGTCTTCTCCACTACTTACAGCATTTGGCTCGTCCTGTGCCCAATTAGTATACTCTAACAATTCACCATTAGACCACACCCATGTTCCTTCTAACGCTGCATCGCTTAATCCAAAATATGCACTCTCATATCCAACATTCTTCATATATTGATATAAGTAATCATTTTCTTCCTGACTTGTAACTGTTGCAAGATATCCCCCTGCCATAATGCAGTGTTGAGCAGCCAGTTCATATGTATAGCCTGCACCATTATATATGTAATAATGATGACCATTAAACACACCTGCATCTACCGGCATTGGAATTGTTGTGGTCGGCTGTGCTACTACTGGTTCTGTTGCTACAGGTACTTGTCCTGTTGCATCTCCATTCCATTCACAGATAAATGCTTTTCCACCACGTACTGTTCCATTTCCGAAATTACCATCATTCCATTTTCCAGTCTCATACTTATAGTAAAACATTGCATAATCTTCATCACTACGCTCTGCATTCGGTTCATTCTTTGACCAATTTGTATAGTTTACAGTTTCACCATTGGACCAGGTCCATGTTCCCTCAGTTGCAGAATCACTAAGTCCAAAATATGCACTTTGATATCCTGAAAGCTTCATATACTGAAATACATAATCATTCTCTTCTTGACTTGTAATTGTTGCAAGATATCCTCCTACAGCTTCACAAAACAGTTTAGCCTGTTCATAAGTATAATTCTCATTATTAAATACATAATAATAATGCCCATTAAATGTTCCTGCATTCGCTGGAATCATTACAGCAGCCTGTGGCTCTGCAGCATTGATTGTTAATGGCATACTACCTAAAGCCAATCCTATTGTCGTTAGTGCTACAAATACTTTTGTTCCAAATTTTTTCATCGTTTTGTCCTTCCTCATAACTTCTCTTTTTGTATTGGTTATGTAAATCAATACACATCAGAAAACTATACACTAACGCTGTTTATTTTTCAACCTTCAATTACTAACTATCTATACTATTTTGTAAAATTCTTATAAACCTGGTCACTGTTACGTTGCAACTTCTGATATAGCACAAGTGCTGCCGACGCTTTTTCCATTGCCTTTTCCATAATCTCATCATAGTACTTTAAGAAGGTATCCGTTACAATACCATCAAACTTACCGGATACAATACCATCATTGAGTTCTTTTACGATTTCCTCCTTGGAATGCGCCTTTCGATATGGTTTATCACTGCTCAAGTTTACTACCAACTCTGCAATCTGCAAAATTGCCTGCTTATTATTCATAACACTACCTTTAATGCCACGTGGATATCCACTACCATCAAAACGCTCATGGTGAGTAGCTGATATATCAATAATACTCTGCGCAAGTTTGCCCTTAAGTGCTTCACTTGTCAGTTCCACATGTGTATGAATGAGATTCAATTCTGCCTCTTCCAATTTTCTAGGTGCATCAATTAATTCCTTTGGCATAGCAAGCATTCCTAAGTCATGTAACAGTGCTGCATAATAAATCTCATTCTTATCCAACTCGCTGATTCGCAACTTTTTACCAATTTCTCTGCTGACATAAATAGTCGCAATGGTACTCGATACCATAGTCTCATCCCTAAGACCTGTGCAATACATCAGCATCTTTAAATATTTTTCCTTTTCTTCATCTGAAAGCAAAATGTATTCCAGACTTTCCTCATATTCCTTCTCATAAGAACCATCCTTAAGTTTTGTGAAAATATCATATTTTTCCACAGCTTCAAACAATAAGTCACACGCCTCATCCTGATATTTCGTTCCTCGATAACGATCAATCATATGCGGATCGAACTTCTCACCAAAGGCTTTCATCCAAATGTCCATGATTTCTGCAACCTTTAAAATCTCCGCTTCATCCATATATGTATAATCAACATGCGCTATCTGTGACGTATCCGCATGATGATACAAAATCATCTTAGACTGCTCCTCCAGCGGAGAAAGATACTTCAGAAAAAGATAACCGTAAATGGAATGTGGCAATGGATTCTTTGCCTCAAAGGTAAGCTGCTTTCTCACGTCATCTGTTTTATAAGCTCCGATATCATGTAAAACGGCAAGCAACATAAAATCAGCTATCTCATATTTTTCATATCCCCCTTTGCATTCCAGCATTTTTGACATGATATAGCTAACTCTTTTTCCATGCTTTACCAAAGACTTATCCATTAATTTTAAAGTATCACAGATTAACGAAAACAGATTTTTACTTGTAATATATTCTATTGCCATTTTGTCCCCTCCTATGTATCACACCAGTTTCTTTTCCATTGGTGTATAGCGAATTCCATCATTTATCTTCTCTGTATCTGTATCATGAAAACCTAGTTTATGATAAAAACCAACCGCATACGGTGCTGCATTCACAGTCAGTCTATGAAAACCTTCTTCCAAAAGAACATATTTTCCTACATGCTCAATTAAAGCTCTTCCAACACCCTTTTTATGATAAGAAGCATCTACAAACAATAATGATATATGCGTTTCATTTCTAAGACTAATCATGCCAACCAATTTCTTTCCATCCAAAGCACAAAATAGCTGATATGCTCCCATTACAAACATACGGTATAACGTTGTATCCGTTATAAAATCCTGAAAGCTTTTTATCCCTTCTGTCGAATAGTCATCCGCCTCAAACCGCATGAAGGTGCGCCACGCTAACGCCATGGCGTCATCCCATTCATCCCTGTAAGCCGAACGCACTACTATGTTCGGCTTTTCCTCCTGCATTTGATAATTCTTTATGATTTTTGTTTCCCTTTTTCCCAATATCATCCTAATCTCACCCCATAAAAAGTGACTTTTCTATAATTATTGCACTGCATTTTCTAAAGGTAATCCTTTTTGTACTGCATCTGCATTTTTCAAAGTAACCTCTGCAATTGCCTGTACAGCCTCTCTCGTAAAAAATCCCATGTGCGAAGTCACTAACACATTCGGAAACGATAACAGTCTTGCCAGATTTGGATCTTCCATTATGTCATTTGAACGGTCTTCATAAAAGACTCCGCCCTCCTCGTCATACACATCCAAACCAACTCCGCCGAATTTTTTCTGAAGAAGCCCTTCTATCAAGTCTTCTGTTCGAATCAAATCTCCTCTTGAAGTATTAATCAGATAAACACCATCTTTCATCAGCTCTATCGTTTTTGCCTGCACAATGTGCTTTGTCTCTCTTGTTGAAGGACAATGTAGCGTAATCACATCTGCTCTTTGAAATACCTCTTCTATAGAAGCGTACTCAATATCAAGATTAGGATTCGGATACGGATCATAGGCAACAATCTTCATACCAAATCCCTGTAAAATACGAATCATCGCCTGCCCAATCTTACCGGTTCCAACAACTCCTGCTGTTTTTCCATGTAAATCAATTCCCATAAACCCATTGATATTCATATTAAAATCTCGGGTTCTGGTATAGGCACGGTGAGTATGTCTGTTCACCGTTAAGAGCAACGCCATTGCAAACTCAGCAACTGCCTCCGGTGAATAGCTTGGTACGCGCAATACCGGAATCTCACACGCTGCTGCCGCCTTAATATCCACATGGTTAAAACCTGCACTTCGAAGCAAAATCGCCTTACAATCCATTTCTTTTAACTCATGGATCATTTGTGCATTCAGATAATCATTTACAAAAATACAGACTGCATCATGCCCCTTTGCAAGCGGAATCGTTTCTTCATTACACGGTACTTCAAAAAAATGTATTTTGATATCATATTCCTCGCTCATTGGCTCAAAATAGATTCTGTCGTATGGTTTTGTAGAATAAAATGCTATTTTCATACTAGATGGGTGTCCTTTCTTATAGATATAACTACAGTATGCACTTTTTTACAAAAAGATATAACATTTTTCACATATATATATGCTAGTATATCACATATTGTTTTGAAATTGTATAAACTTTTTATCATATTCTGAATATTTGACCTACCTTAATAAAAATAGTGCGTGCCAGCGCACGCACTTTGGCAAGAATTTCTGCCGAAATTCTTGTCTAACTACCACTATGTTACAGCAATTTCCTAATATTTAAAAATAGAAGGTATACAATCTATTTTCGTATACCTTCTTCTCTGCTTATTTTATATTTTCAGTTTTAACTACTTCTAACTTAGCTTCCTGAATTCTGCAATACAAACTTGTATTTCCACCTTCCTGGTATGTTTCAAATTTCCCCGTAATAACTATGTTCTCTCCTGGCTGCGGATACTCTTCCGGATAGCTATGCGTTCCATCCTCCCAGACAAACTCTAAGCCTTGAGAACAGCAGGCCAGTGCATCTGTAATAAGACAATAATGATAATATTTCTGGGTTGGTTCATAAAAGGCCGGATAATACTGACCTTCTATCTTAAAAGTCTTCCCTTCATACGTTTGCGGGTCTACCATCAACTGATATACGGTTGCATATACCATATCACTTCCCATCAACGTAAGATCATAATCCACCTCATTTGACTTTTCACTTTCCTGTGTGGTCTGTTCTTCCACGAAAGACTCGCTAACACCTTCCGTACTTTCCTCTTCTACCGCAGACTCACTAATACTTTTCGTACTTTCCTCCTTCACGAGCACCTTCCCATCTTCTACACAACCTGATAACAGGAAGCACATGCATACCATTGTTGCAAGAGCCTTCGGTTTCTTTGCTCCCACACAGTTTAGTGCAAAGAGAACGATATCCATCACTACAATCGTCGCTCCAACCGGTGTAGAACAAAGAATCGATATCAACATCCCCGCAAAAGCTCCTATGACAGACAATACCGCCGCATAGATTACTACTCCACGAAAACTGTGTACTCTTTGCATGGCTGATACTGCCGGAAAAATAATCAATGCAGATACCAGCAAAGAACCTACCAAATTCATTGCAAGTACAATAATCACCGCCGTTACTACAGCAATCAGCATATGATACATTTTTGCATTTTTTCCTGTTGCCCTGACAAAATCCTCATCAAAGGTAACTGCAAATATTCGGTTATAAAAAAGAACATAAAATGCCACTACCACAATCGACATCACAATACACAGTATTACCTCTTCTTTTGTCAACGTTAAAATTGACGTGGAACCAAACAACGTAGTACACACATCCCCGGAAATATTAGCCGATGTTGAAAAAACGTTCATCAACATATAACCGATTGCCAAAGCGCCAACCGACAACATACCGATTGCCGCATCTCCACGAATTTTTGCATTCTGCCCCATTCCTAAGAGCAAAACTGCTGCAGCTATGGTTATCGGCATAACAATCCATGTGTCATTTACAATATTGCATACTGTTGCAACTGCCATTGCTCCAAATGCCACATGCGACAGGCCATCTCCTATAAATGAAAAACGTTTTAGCACTAGTGTAACTCCTAACAAGGAGGAACAAAGTGCTATTAACACTCCAACAATCAAAGCATATCTTACAAACGGATATTGCAAATAGAACAGTAAACTACTCATGTTTTATACCTCCTTGCAACTCAAAAAGCTTCCAATAGTCGCTTTTTTCATATTCCTCTCTCGTTCCATAAAAAGAAGCTTCCTGTTGTATGTGTAAAATATGCGATGCGTACGCAACCGCTTGAATATCATGGGATACCATAATAATGGATATCCCTTCCTCATTTAGCTGCCTTGTAAGCTGATAAAATTCTTTTGTTACCTTTGGATCTAACCCTGTAATCGGCTCATCAAGCAACAATACCTTGCTCGTTGCACATAACGCCCGTGCCAAAAGTATTCTTTGCTTCTGTCCTCCGGACAAATGTCGAAAACATAGCTTTCTTAACTCCCAAATACCAAGCTTCTCCATGCTTTCTCTGGCAAGTCTTTTCTCTTCCTTACCATAGAAAAGCTTTCTTCCACATTTTGATAACGTTCCTGATAACACAATCTCCCAAACCGTAGCCGGAAAATCCTTCTGCACCATTGTTTGCTGTGGCAAATATCCGATTTCATAGGGATTTAGCCCATCACCCATAATCATTTCACCACCCAGCCTATCCTGCAAGCATAATAGTGTCTTAATCAAGGTACTTTTCCCTGCTCCATTTTCCCCAAGAATACACAGATAATCTCCCTTTTCCACCAAAAAGCTTAAATCTGACACCACTTCTCTCCCGTCATAGCCAAGTGTCAAATGATTACAAGTAATATACGCCATCCACGAAAACCTTGCCTTTCTCAACAATCTATTACATTCCAAGTACTTCTTTAAGCACTTCCAAATTCTCCTGCATCGCCTTCAAATAAGTAAATCCATTTGCTATATCTGTTTGTGTTACGGTTTGAATGGAATCCATATGCAAAATATTTTGATCTTTTGTTGTGGTATTCTGTTTTATGGTCTCTGCAAGCTTTGTCTCTGCATTTTCCAATACCAAAATACTCTTTAGTGATAATTCATCTATTTTTCCTGCCAAAAATGTCACTGTTTCAAAACTTGCCTCTGTCTCAGCACTACATCCTGCAAATGCTGCATAATAGGAAATACCATAATCATCCATTAGATAGCGGAACGGAAATCTATCCCCAAACACTACCGTTTTCTTCTCCGATGCATTTACCAGCTGTTCATATTCCTGATCCAATGCATTCAATTTTTCTACATAATCGTTGCAATTTTTCTCATAAACAAGTTCATTTTCACGATCCATTTCTACTACTAAATCTGTGATACTCTCCACCAAAAGCTTAGCATTTTTCAAAGAAAGCCATATATGCTCATCTGTTTCGTGTTCATGCTCATGATTTTCATGTTCTTCATCGTGTTCATGATCGTCGCCATGCTCATGATTTTCATGTTCTTCATCGTGTTCATGATCGTCGTCATGCTCATGATTTTCATGCTCTTCATCGTGTTCATGATCGTCGTCATGCTCATGATTTTCATGCTCTTCATCGTGTTCATGATCGTCGTCATGCTCATGATTTTCATGCTCTTCATCATGTTCATGATCATGATGATGCTCCATGCCTTCTACAAATTCTTCTGGTTTTACACGTTCTCCTAAAACATCTACCATGTTCATTACTTGTATATTTTTATTGGTAACTTCTTTTAAAGCATCCTCTACCCAATTTTCAGATTCTCCTCCAACATAGATAAATGCATCTGCCGTACTAATCTTTACCATATCCATTGCCGTTGGTTGATAACTGTGCAGATCTACACCATTGTCAAGAAGTAAGGTCACTTCAAACTGATCCTTTTTTTCTCCTAGAATTTCACAAACCCAGTCATACTGCGGATAAGTAGTACATACAATACTCTTTTTAGATGCACTGGCTGATACGGTATCTACTCTGCCAACATCTGATGCCTGTGCCCCACATCCTGTCAATAACAAAGCTCCACTAAGACAACCTGCAACCATTTTCCATATTCTATTTTTTTTCATATCATTTCTCTCCAAACAAATCTAATTCCAACTGTCACCTATCTGTGTAACAATTTTTTATCGAAATTAAGAATGTCCCACACACATTCTAACGTCAAATAAAGCGTTGTATAGGCAACACCATCTACTGCTTCAACACTTACATAAACTCATTGTTTGAAAATCAATTCAACATTTCTACTTTTAGGGAAATTAATGTCGGACTCACACAAACATCTGGAACCTTGTGTGGTACCCACTTTGTAACAATACATAGAATTGTCGCAAGAAACGACAAAATGGGAACATATTTTATAGATTTGAGGTAGGATACCGCTTCCTCCAGCTGTATACAGATAGAACAGTTCTCTCCTGTACATTCATGGTGTGCTTTTTCTACAATAATTTGATAAGACACAAATGTCACAAATAACATAAGAACAGCCAATAAGATTACAAGTATGTTCTTAGTCTTGTTTTTTTGATTTCCTGATATCATAGCGTTGCACACCTCCTTTTCCTATCTGTTCCAGTATCCTTCTAATTTTCTTTACACTGTGCACATATTCCGCACAAGGTTGATTTCTCACAATCCAGCCAAAATCCAAACTGCTCTTTTAGATAAACTGACATCTCATCCATCAACTCAGTATCAAAATGAAGAATTTTACCACATTTCATACACTGCAAATGTAAATGCTCGTGACAGTTTCCATTTTCATCTCCAACGCGATAAGAATAGCCATCTTCTCCTTGCGTTTTATACTTCACTAGCATTTTTCTCTCTACAAGCTTGTCCAAATTTCGATAAACCGTAGCCAGATTTACCTGTATTCCTTCCTTTTGCATATAATCATATACATCTGCAACAGAAAAGCTGGTATTTCTTTGTTTCTCCAAATACTTCTCCATTGCTCTGCTAACTTTTGTACTGTACCCCTTTTGCATACGAATCCCCATGCCTTTCTATTGGCCGCAAATGTTATGTCACAATTTAACATTTGCAAATTATTTGCATTATATACCACTCTTTTTCGTCCGTCAACACTTTTGCGAATCATTTGCATTTTTATCCTCTCTACACATTAGTATGACAAAGTCTTTCCTAGATATCAAAAAAAGCAAGTGCATCGTATCACTCTCAAGCATTAACCTTGAGGCTTCCATACACTCGCTTTTTCTGTAACTATTCAGTACCTTCATAGTTACCTTTTTCTTATTGATTCTTACTGAATCTTAGGAAACAGTTCTTTTACTGTTGGATATACTTGCGCAAACTGACGATATCTTTCTTCATATCTAGCTGCAATCTCAGCATCCGGCTTCACGGTATCGATTACCTTAACCAACTTTTCTGCTGCTTCTTCTACCGATGCATATTCACCACATGCAACCGCTGCAAGCATAGCTCCGCCGTAGCCAGGTCCTTCTTCACTTTCAATAACATCAATTTCGATATTTAAGATGTTTGCAATCATTTTCTTCCAAAGTGGGCTCTTTGCACCGCCACCACAAATCTTAGAACGCTTAATATCAATACCAAGGCTCTTTGCAATTTCAAAGGAATCACGAATTGCAAAAGCAACACCCTCTAACACTGCCTGATACATATCTGCTCTGGAGGTATCCATTGTCATACCAATGAAGGTACCTCTTGCATTTGCATCGTTATGAGGAGAACGCTCACCCATCAGATATGGCAAGAAGTAAACATGATTGGTTCCAAGCATATCCTCGGTAATCGCAGCCTGCTCTGCTGCAAATTCCTTGGTTTGCATAATTTCTTCCATCCACCACTTGTTACATGATGCCGCACTTAACATACAGCCCATGAGATGATATTTTCCATCTGCATGAGCAAATGCATGAAGTGCATTGTTCTTATCTACACCAAATTCCTTGCTGGAAATGAAAATCGTACCACTTGTTCCAAGAGAAATGTTACACATCGCATCGCCAACTGTTCCTGTACCAACTGCTGCCGCTGCATTATCTCCAGCACCTGCAACAACCTTAACTGTTTCAGGTAATCCAAGCTCAGCTGCTACATCAACCTTTAAGTTTCCAACTGTTTCATAGCTTTCATAAATCTTAGCCATCTGTTCTTCTCTAATACCACAGATATCTAACATTTCCTTAGACCAGCACTTGTTCTTTACATCAAATACAAGCATACCGGATGCGTCGGAAACATCGGTACAGAAGCTTCCGGAAAGCTTATATGCGATATAATCCTTTGGAAGCATAATCTTCTCGATACGAGCAAAATTCTCAGGTTCTTTGTTCTTTACCCATAAAATCTTTGGTGCAGTAAAGCCTGTAAATGCGATATTTCCTGTACACTCAGACAGCTTGCTCTTACCAATTTCATTATTGAGATAATCTGTCGCTTCCTGTGTTCTACCATCATTCCAAAGAATGGCAGGTCTGATGACATTATCATCCTTATCTAGAATAACAAGTCCATGCATCTGGCCACCAAAGCTAATACCTGCTACCTGAGACTTATCAAAGCCTTCTGTAAGCTCTTTTAATCCTGTCTTTACAGCTTCCCACCAATCTTCTGGCTTCTGCTCGCTCCAGCCTGGATGCGGAAAATACAACGGATATTCCTTGGAAACGACATTTGCAATCTTGCCATTTCCCTCCATTAACAATAATTTTACTGCCGATGTTCCTAAATCAACACCTATGTAATACATTTCAATCTCCTCCTTTGATTGATAGACAATTGTGCTAAATAAATTAGAAATCATTTATCCGCAAAACTGAAAGCATCACTTCTATTCAAAATTTCCTATTATATCATCCGTTTAGATTGTCACTTTCTCATACAGCCTTTGTACATATTCTTTAAATACATCCATATCATTTAACAAACCTTTTTTAGCTTTTCACTCGTTAAAAGTGCCTGCTCATATTGCTGCTGTGTAATATCGCTTTTTGGGAGTGCTTCTTGTAATTCATCCATATCGTCTTCGATGACTATTCCATCGGGATAAACAACGAGATCAAGGTACAGGTCATAGAAATACGGAACACCTTCTTCATCATATCCTTGCTCATCAATCATATCGATGTAACACACCTGCATTTCACGATTTTCATTCATCATGACAGTCAGACAATAATAATCATTCTTAGGCATGATAGTCAGCCACTGATAATTGTTATCACATACGATTAAGTCCTCTCCATTATACTTCCATATCTGTGGTTCAGGCACCTCATTTATGCTCAAGATTCCTACATATCCTACGATTTCTTCTTTGTTAAGAGTTTTTCCTATATCTGCTTCTATATCCTTAACAGGAAATGAATGTGTAAGACACACCCTTGCGACTTCATCCCAACCTTTTGAAATAGCATAATCATATCCATCAATAATATGTCTTACCGTTGCAATTCCTGTTCTTCTCCATCCGGTGCCATTACACCTTCGATGTAGCCATAATTAATCGGGTAATACAAATCCTTGTGCTTTGGGTGATAGCTACCAAGCGGTCTATCAACAGCTACTGTTACAATATTTCCCATCATCATAAAATCTCCAGCATTTACCATGTCTATTATCTACGTTTTTTATCATTTTGGACATATACAACCAAACACAACTATAACATCCAAAATGTATCTGTTTTCCTGCTCAAATTGATACTTTATCATGTGGATTGGACATATATTCCTTACTCTCTGCTCCTATGTCCAAAAATATGAAATATCTTGGACATACAGACTATTTTTGGTTCATATATGTCCAAAAGTAGTCTACACCCCACTGTTTTCAAGAAAAAAAGTCTTTTTTTGGACATTTTTCCTTGTTTTATTCTCCATATGTCCATACTATAACTATACAGCTTTCCAGTTCCTTCTTATCCATCCAAAACACGTTACCTTCATCCATAGCTGATTTCAACTCTTCTGTATATTCTGTTGCCTTATACAAAAATACAAAATACTTGAAATCATCTTCGCCTTCCCAATAATAAAACCCTTTGCTTTCTATCTTGGAAATAGTAAGCCCTGTCTCTTCCTGAAATTCACGAATTGCTGAATCGCGAATGCTTATACTATCTTTTCCAACCAATCCATACTGTATGGCAATCTTATCAATTCGCTCTGTAACCGATAAAATATGTTCATATCTTTTCTGTTGATTGTTAGACAAAAATAACAACTTACTCCTCTATGTCGCCTTCAACACAAGGCAGATTAATATAGTCATAATTTTCAAGCATTTTTATACCCTTTTCAGCACTCGCAAACTTTAAAGGAAATTTTAAACGATATACTTTTACTCACAAGCAGCCAATTAAAATGCAAAGCAAAAATACTGATTAAAGTTTGAATATTAGAATACCAACTATTCAAAAACAACCAATTAAGCTTCAAAAAAGCCTGATTGGAATCTCAACGTTGCCTGGCAACAAATCCAGTATTCTTGTTGAATTGCGATTTAGTGAGAAGTCTTAGATTTACTTAGCACCTCTTTAACATAGCAGGGCTGCGCGTACACGGATGTACGCGCAAGGTGCAACTGAGCATGGATGCGAATTTGCACCGACCCGACCGTCTTACATCTCTATATAGAGGTGCTTAGAAAATCTTGACTTCAAACGACTAGCAAGAGACAAGAATATGGATTCGCTTGCCTTCACAACCTCGAAATCCAATCAGGCATTTTATTTACCTTATGCAAAAGGATTCTCTGTTGGATACATCATACCCTTTGGCTGGTTGAAGTTGATGTCCTCTAATGGAACACCGATATACTTGAATACTTCATACAGAGCCTTTCCAAAGTGTCCGAAAGCAACAGCTCCGTGATGAGGATAATTCTTCTCAATTAATACATGACGATAGAATCTTCCCATTTCAGGAATTGCAAAGATACCGATTGCACCAAAGGATCTTGTTGCTACTGGAAGAACTTCACCCTGTGCGATGTAAGCACGAATCTGGCAATCTGCTGTACTCTGTAAACGGAAGAATGTGATATCTCCAGGAACGATATCTCCTTCAAGAGTACCCTGTGTTACTTCTTCTGGAAGGCTTCTAGCCATGATAAGCTGATACTTCATCTCGCAGAATGATAACTTCTTAGAGAATGTGTTTCCACAGTGGAAGCCCATGAATGTATCATTTAATGTATAGTTGAACTTATCCTTGATATCTGCTTCGTAAATATCAGATGGAACTGTATTGTTGATATCAAGTAATGTTGTAGCATCTTCACTGATTACAGTACCAATGAACTCACTTAATGCACCATAAATATCTACCTCACAGGAAACCGGGATTCCACGTCCAGTTAAACGGCTGTTTACATAGCAAGGAACGAATCCGAACTGTGTCTGGAATGCTGGCCAGCACTTTCCTGCGATAGCAACATACTTTCTGTATCCTCTATGCTCTTCAACCCAGTCAAGAAGTGTTAACTCATACTGAGCAAGCTTAGGAAGAATTTCAGGCTTCTTATTTCCTTGTTTTTATTGTTTTCTTCCATTTTTTGCTTATTTTACGCCATTTGTGCCATTATTTGCTTTTGGCTATGTTATCTATATTTTTGTCGCTTACTCTTTCTATTTTATGTATTTTGTATAACTTATCAAGGCTTTTAGCGTATTTTTTCTCAAAAACAGAGATAATCTATATTTTTTCGGGAATGTATCTATACTTTTCCCCCATTTCTTATTTTTTGTCATTGGACACAACAGTTTTTGGCACTTTTTACATTCTAAAAGAACAATGTAATAATTTCCTTATTTCATTCTACGCATATTTTTTTCAGTAGAACAGTTCATATAACTTTCCTATTGAAAAAAAGCCAAAAACAAGTCCAATGTCTCGTTTCTGGCTTTTTAAAGCATGCGTAAAATCGCTTTCCTTATTTTTTCAATAACAGCTATTAATATCGTTCAACATACCTACTACTTCCACGACAAATGATGCAACTCTCCCTCTAACTGCATATTGGCAAAATCATTCTGTCTGAGTGCTTCATACAACACAACACTTACCGAATTGGACAAATTGAGACTCCTTACCTTATCAAGCATCGGAATACGAATACAGGTGTCTTCATAATCCACCAAAATCTCTTCCGGGATACCAGCACTTTCTTTACCAAACATAATATAATCATCTGGTCCAAACTGTGCTTCGGTATAGGTTTTCTTTGCCTTTGTAGTTGCCATCCAGATTTTTGCATTTGGATTCTTCTCCAAAAACTCTTCAAAATTCATATATCTTCTGACATCGAGATGCTCCCAGTAATCCATTCCTGCACGTTTTAACTCTTTTCCTGTCAAACGAAAACCAAGTGGCTCTATCAAATGAAGCGTGGAATTGGTTGCCACACAAGTTCTTCCAATATTTCCAGTATTTGCCGGAATCTCCGGCTGGTGTAATACGATATTCATAATGACATTTACCTCTTTCTCACTAAAAAAGTGTCTGCTCAGTAGCAATCACGTTAGACAAGAATTTCTTACGAAATTCTTGTCTAACTACCACTTCGTTACAGCAATTTTCTATTATTTCAAAAAGTGCAAGCCCAGTAGCTTGCACTTTATATACCATTTTATTAATTCTTCGCTTTTTCCTCACGAAGTCTTGCCACAAAGCGCTCCAATCTTCCAATCGCTTCTTTTAATCGTTCCATAGAATATGCATAGGAAATACGAATAAATCCTTCTCCACATTCACCAAATGCAGTTCCCGGTACAACAGCAACCTTTTCTTCCTGTAAGAAGCGGTTTGCAAACTCATCACTTGTCATACCAAATTCCTTAATACATGGGAATATATAAAAAGCTCCAAACGGTTCAAAGCATTCCAAGCCCATCTGCTTAAAGGCGTGTACCAAAAATCTTCTTCTCTGATCATAAGATTCACGCATCATAGCAACATCATCATCACCATTTTTAAGTGCTTCTATCGCTGCATACTGTGCTGTAGTTGGTGCACACATAATACAAAATTGATGAATTTTCGTCATCTGAGCAATGATTTCTTCCGGTCCGCAAGCATAGCCAAGTCTCCAACCAGTCATGGCATAGGATTTTGAAAAACCATTGATTAAAATCGTTCTCTCCCTCATTCCCGGAATGTTTACAATGGAAACATGCTTCTCTGTATAGCAAAGCTCAGAATAAATCTCATCTGAAACAACAAACAAATCATGCTTCTCGATTACCTTTGCAATTGCCTCCAAATCAGCTCTTTCCATAATCGCACCTGTTGGATTATTTGGAAATGGTAAGATCAAAATCTTTGTTTTATCCGTAATGGCAGCTTCTAATTCTTCTGCTGTCAATCGGAATTGATTCTCATGCTTTAGCTCAATGATAACCGGCTTTGCTCCTGCAAGCACAGCACAAGGCTCATAGGAAACGTAACTTGGCTGAGGAATGAGTACCTCATCACCTGGGTCTACCATAGCACGAAGCGCAATATCAATAGCCTCAGAACCGCCAACGGTAACCAATACTTCCTCTCTTGCACGATAGGTTATATCATATCTTCTTTTTAAATAATTACACATTTCTTGTCTTAATTCTAATAGACCGGAATTGGATGTATAAAATGTTTTTCCTTTTTCTAAGGACTTAATTCCCTCATCTCTTATGTGCCACGGAGTCTCAAAATCAGGCTCACCAACGCCAAGAGAAATGGCATCCTTCATTTCACTTACGATGTCAAAGAATTTTCTGATGCCTGAAGGCTTAATCCCTACGATGGTTTCTGATAATGGATTTCTCATGGTGTCACCTGCATCCTTTCATCAACTTCTTTTTTTGCAAGAATGGTTCCGTGATCCTTATATTTCTTCAAAATAAAATGTGTTGCTGTACTTAATACTGAATCCAGTGTAGAAAGCTTCTCTGATACAAAGCTTGAAATTTCCTTCAAAGACTTTCCTTCTAAAGTTACAAGTAAATCATAACCACCGGAAATCAAGTAAACAGCATGCACCTCAGAATACTTATAGATTTTCTCTGCAATACTGTCAAATCCATTTCCTCTCTGTGGTGTTACTCTTACCTCTATCAAAGCATTTACCTTCTCTGCGCTGGTCTTTTCCCAGTCAATCAAAGTATGATAACCACAGATTACACCTTCCTTCTCCATAAGCTCCATTTCATTTACAATATCTACTTCTTCTACACCAAGAATCACTGCAAGCTCTTTTAAATCAATTCTACTGTTCTTCTCGATAATAGACAAAATCTTTTCTCTCATAGTCTCATTCTCCTTTACCTTATAATATCGCACTCTATGACTCCCTGAATCATATTCATTTTCTCATGACCTATCCCGTTTTATTGCAGCACCTTGTACAATTCATCTTCTCGTGCCGGCTCAAGGAATCTCTTCTCTTCCTCGTTCACTAGAATACGGTCATTTCCTTCTATGGTCTTTCCGATTACAGTTGCCGCAATACCATGTTCCCCTAACAGTTCTACAAGGTCCACGCCCTTGTCCGTCGTAAACAGAAGGCTTCCTCCTGCTAACAGTTTGTACGGATTTGCATCAAAAAACTCACAAACCTCTATTGTCTCCTGCTTCACGGGTATCTTCTTTAAGTCTATGACCAGTCCAACGCCGCTCTCCTCTGCAAGCTCCCAAAGTGCGCCAAATATGCCACCTTCGCGTACCACCTGCATCGCGCTAACGCCGGACTGTGCGGCGATTGCTGCCTCCGGAATAATCGACAGGTATTTTTCAAACCCTGCAGCTTCCTCTAATAATCCTGCTGGATAACGAGTCAACAACTCTCGCATTTTTCTATCTGTAATCGTTGCTGTTCCTTCAAGTCCAAGCCATTTTGTCATTACAACATCCTGCTCCGGTTGTGCTCCTCCAGGTACAAGAATTGCTTGCTTTGTACCATAAGCATACGCATGCGCTGTTACTAGAACAGTTGTAATCCCCGGTATAACCTGTACCTCCGTTGTGAGAATCGACACACGCATCGCTGCCATTGTCTGTGTCACTTTTTCCAAGACTGCCCGCAACTTTGCTTCCCGATACTCTGTTGGAATATTCATATTTAAGGTGATATAAGCAATTGCTTTTTCTTCTTCCACATCACACAAGGCCCCCATTGTCGCCAAATGGTTTAATGCATGGTGTGCTGCCCTTGTCGCTACCGCAGCATCCTTTCCCCATGCCTGCCCACTAGCCGTAACCAATGAACCTAAAGATGGAATGTGCATAGCACATTCTTGCGCCGAGTGTGGTCGCTTGCGACATTCTTCATCTTCAAACGAGTGCGCACCTATTGACTTTTTCGGCGTAAGCCGAAAAAAGGCGCAGTCTGCCCCCAGTACTGCGCCATTTTTTGTTTCTTTATCAAAATATCCAATTGTATGAATGGTTTTATATACGGTGCGCTTATAAACACTCTCCGATACCTTTCCAAAATTCATAACCTATCCTCTGTATTCATTTATTGTCTATAATATGTTATTAAGGTGCTGCTACACCTTCCGCTGCTTCTTGTTCTGCCAAAGCTTTATAATACGCCTCTAACTCTGCCTGCTGTTGAGCAATCTGCTGTTGTTGAGCCGCAACAGCTGCCATCTCTGCCTTAATCGCCCCTGCTTCTGCTTTGACTTGGTCAATGCTTCCCGTAGCAATGGCAGCCTGTATGCGTTGCGCATGCAATGGATTATCGGTTGCAGTTCCTACCGTTGCACTTCTAGGAGACACCTTGTAGTTACTTTTATTAATAACCTCTCTACTAATCTCCTGTCCATTTTCCTCAATGACTTTCCAAAGCTGTGCAACATAACCGATATGTGCTGATTCCACTACCACAGAACCAATTGGCATACCCGCATCCTGAACAATTGTCTCAGATTCCGGCTTTGTTACCTTGAGCACTTCGCTTTCATACTTCACTTTATGATCCTGACTTCTTTCTTCCAGTCCATAAATAGTAAAAGTCACTTTTCTATCTGCTGTTACACCCTCTATATAAATCGGGTAATTCAAATTATTCTTAAATTTAAAGTCTTTTCCTGCAGATTCGGCAATCGCAGCATCCATGGATGGTTCTACATAGCTGACAATCATGGAGTGATTGTGTCGCTCTGTTACCTCAAGCTCTGACAAAAGAACTGCATTATACAACGTAGTTGATACCTGACAGATTCCACCACCAATACTATCTACTACTTTACCATTCAGATAAGAACCTGCCGGATAATACCCATTATCTTCCGTAAAAGGTCTTACACTTTCATAGGTAGAGAACTCCTCTCCCGGATATAACGTAATACCATTAATCAATCTAGCACCATTCTCTACATTTGCTCTTCTTGCCTTACCGCTAGTCGAATAGCTTGTAGTAAAAGTTCCAAGAACATCCTTTACCGCTGCAAGCTCCTGTGCATCGCCTTTTGGTTGTGTTACATCAACAACAACATCAATCGCCGCATCCTGATAATCCCAATTCTTCGTCAAATAGTCATATGTTTTATTTATCGTTTCTTCAATATTGGTACTAAGTCCTGTCTGCCCTTCAATTACAATAAAACCTTCTCCCTCACGTCGTAAGGAAGCATTCACTGCAGGAATATCATATTCTGCACACTGTTCTGTCATAACCGTACGAATAATATCCTTATCCACACTTAATGCAAGAGGGTATATCTTTTTCCCATGCTTCAAATCCTGAATCGCTTTATATCTTTGTACAATATTTCCTTCTTTTCCAAGACCCGCTGCCTCTTCCAACACTTCCGGATTCGTCCAAATAAGGTTTAACTCTCCGGCAGTAATTGCTACATAATGCTCATCTACTGCACCAAAAGTAACAACTCGCTGCTTCAATTCATCCACAAAGGCATTTACTGTATTGGTTGCTTCCTCTACGGTCATGCCTGACAAATCAATCTGATCCATATAAATACCATCTAATATGGTTTTATCTTCACTTCTCGCCTGCACCTTCTGCATAGGCAATGACATTAACATGACCATGACAGCAAATAACACTGTAGAAATTGTAAAACATTTCTTCTCTTTCAATTTTTTCATATTCTCCTCCTGCATGTTACTCTTCACTTCGTTCCATTTTACTGTTCACTCCGCTTTCATAACAATTCAGACAAATATAACACAAGTGCTTGTAATTTACATAATATTTTTATAAAATATAACTAGGATTCTGAATTTAAACACCTACTATACTAAGGAAACTTGGAATCACCATTGCAAGAATCAGAACAATTACGATTACTGCAGCTATGGTTCGTTGTGTTTTCTTATTATGTATATTCATAATCTTACCACTCCATTCCATAATCTTTATACTGAAAGGATATTATAAATGAATTTTTTTATTTTTGCAAGCACCCTGATCCTGGGTTGTTTTGTTGCTATTTCTATTACAAGAGACAAAAACAAACAAGAAAATATAGATCAAAACTTCTGGAACAAAGAATATAAGTCTAATTTTGTCCGAAAAAAATCTTTGGAGAATTTGAACTATATTTCCATCCCGGAAGAAATCCTAACTTTACAACCACTTCAGCCCACTTCACAAATCCTTTCGTATTTGCAGGATTTAAAGGATATGTCTTCCTTAAAAATCGTAAACCTGACAGGTATCAGCAATACTGACTTAAAGCTCACTTATGGTACGGCAAACATCACACCTTTAAGTGAATATGATGCTCACTATACGCAAATGGTCACCATTCTCCATAAGCTCGCGGAAAAGCTTGCGGAATCGGACGACAAAAAAAATGCCATCCTTGTGTTAGAATATGCTATTTCTACCGGAAGCGATGTAAGCAAAAGCTTTTATCTGCTCTCTGAGCTTTATACCCAGGTTGGTACACCAGAGAAAATACAGACTCTGATCAAGCAGGCTGAAGGCATTCAATCTATCATGAAGAACTCTATTTTACAGCATTTACATTCTGTTTGTTCTTCTTGTTAATGATTGCTTATACATATTACATTTTATTTAAGGATCCGCACTACTTGCGAATTTCTATTGAATCGTTGCTTTCATTCTACTCAATACGCAGTCAATGAGTCGACTTGCCTCATTTTTCGTCATATGTTCGATATCCAGTCTGTCTCCTAGTTTTTCTACAAGCACAGGCGGTAATACTATCTGTCCATTTTCGATTTCCATATGATATTTTTGTGCCAAGTCTAAAATATATGTTTTCTGTCTTGGCGTCATAGGAACTTCTTTTTTCACACTGTATACAAGCGGCTTTGGTAAAAAAGTCGCTTCTTCTTTTTCATAGAACTCTTCACTAAGTCTTTGATACAACAAATGCGCTGCATGCGCATCGTGATATGCTCTATGAGCTTCTTCTAGTGGAATCCCGTAATGCTTGCACAGAAATCCAAGATTCCTGCTTTCCAGATTCGTCAAAAAGCGCCTTGCTATTCGCAACGTATCAATACCCTTTCTTTCAAAAGATAACTTTTGATTCACAGCCGCCTTTTTCACAAAAGAATAATCAAAGATAATATTATGCCCCAGCAGATAATCCTCTCCCAAGAATTCCAAAAACCTAGGAAGCACTTCCTCCATATAGGGTGCTTTCGAAACATCCTCATTTGTAATTCCCGTAAGTTCTGTTATCCTCTGTGGTATGGCCTTTGCAGGATTTATATAGGTGCAAAATGTTTCCTCTACTACACCATTGCGAACCCGTACCGCTCCAATTTCTATAATTTTTTCCATGCGCGGATTCAAGCCAGTTGTCTCCAAATCCATTGCAACATAATCTGTCAGCATACTTATTTCCTAAGTTACTGTTCACTACGTTCCAGTAACTTTCCTATCCTCCATTTGTATTTTTTAACTTTATCCTTCTTGTCTTTTGTATTATTTCGTCTTTTTCTTTTTAGTCCCCTTCCTATCCCTGCTCTTACAGTAATCCACCAAAAAGCATTCCTCACATTTTGGTGTTGGTGCCTTGCAAATCGCTCTTCCAAAAGAAATAATCTGCATATTATACAGAATCCAGTGTTCCTTCGGAAGCGCCTTCATCAAGTCAAATTCTATCTTAACCGGATCTTCTTCTTTCGTAAATCCAAGTCGTCTGCTAATGCGTTTTACATGAGTATCCACAACAATACTAGGTTCATGAAAAATGTGTCCACGCACCACATTCGCAGTCTTTCTCCCCACACCGGCAAATCCGGTCAACTCTTCTATACTACTTGGAAGCTCATCCTGATACTCATAATGAAGTTTCCGGCAACAGGCTATGATGTTCTTTGCCTTATTATGATAAAAGCCTGTGGAACGAATATCCTGCTCTAATTCTCCCAAGTCTGCATTTGCAAACGCTTCTATACTTTGGTATTTCTGAAATAAATCTTTTGTAACAAGATTAACTCTCGCATCGGTACATTGTGCACTAAGCATGGTCGCAATCAAAAGCTGCCACGGTGTTTCAAAATCAAGGTGGCAGTATACATCCGTTCCGTATCGCTCATCCAATGCATCCAAAATCGCCTTCGTTCTCTTATTCAAAACATCCGCCTCCTTTTTGATTTTATCACTTTTTTACCACAATTTTGCTTCATCAACATACTAAAATGCTACTTAATTCGCAACCTGACAATCTTCTAAGCATTCTCCTATTACAACAAAACGGGCATCATGTGTAAGAGCATCTCGACTCTGATAATCAAACAACACATAAACTGGCTTCTCCAGTCTATTGGTACATTCTTGCGGCTCCTTGCTCCATACGGCATAATAAAAAGCCTCCAAATGCGTCATTTTCATCAGCTGTGCTCCTTGATACCCCTTGTAATGTGTTAAAAATCTCGGATTTTGCGCCTCGTTCTGATAGAACTCCTTCACTTGGATTCCATCCTCTTTTGTTGGATTTAATACAGGACAAAATGCCGGTCTGCTCTTTAAATTCTCTCTTAAATACAGATCAAAGGTGAGAAGCTCCACATACAGCTCTCTTTTTGTAGGATTTATCTTACACGCAAAATCCAAAAGAACCTGATAACGATATGCTCTTGCCGGAGTATGGACTGCATAGCCATTCTCTTCATAGAAAGCAGCCAAAGCTTCATACATCTTAAAGGCAGAAGAAAACTCGGTTTCTAGTACTCTTATCGTATGCACAAACTGATTGCTGTTATAATAAAGCTCTACCATCTCCTCAATGCCTTTGAGTCTCAACACATCCTCATACGACAGCCACTTAGAGTATAACACTTCGTAGGGCGATTTCGAGTTGTAAATAATACCATATTCGGTAGCTTTTTCCTCCATCGGTGAACCCTTTAACACCTTCAAAAAGCCTAGTTGAAGCTGTTGTGGATTCATCGCATAAACATCATCAAAAGATTTTCCAAAACTTACATAATCTTCATAAGGAAGTCCTGCTATCAAATCCAAATGCTGATGAACATTTCCAAAAGAATGTACCTTTTCTACTATCTCTCGCAAATGCGACATCCCCATATCACGATGAATCGCCTGCAGTGTCTGCTTATTCGTAGACTGTACTCCTATTTCCAACTGTATGAGTCCTGGACGCATACCCTCCATAACCTCTAACTGCTCCTTAGTCAAAAGGTCAGCTGCTATTTCAAAATGAAAATTAGTGACACCATTGTCATTTTCTTTTAGATATTTCCATACTTCGAGTGCATGCTTGGCATTACAGTTAAACGTTCTGTCTATGAACTTAACCTGCTGCACTCTCTGTTCTAAAAAGAACTGCATATGTTTCTTAATCTTCTCAAGACTACGGAATCGAACTGTTTTATCAATAGACGACAAACAATACGCGCAGCTAAAAGGACAGCCTCTTTGAGATTCATAATATAAAATACGATTCTGAAAGCGTTTTAATCCACTATTATTGCCTTCACTCTCTTCATAGAAAAAAGGTAATTCATCCATAGCTACCGGCTTTTGTGCTCCTGTTCTACCACTTCGAAGCAGTAATCCACCAATGCTTTCAAGCGCTTTTCCTTCTTCCTTATCCCATTGATAATAGGATAACAGCTCCGCAAAGGTAATCTCACCCTCACCAAGCATAATACCCTGTACAGCCGAAAAGCGCTTTAAAATCTGTTCTCCATGAAAGGACACCTCAGGCCCTCCAAGCCATATCTTAATATCTGGCAAAACCTTTGGAAGCTCCATTAAGATATCCTGAATCATATTCCAGTTCCAGATATAACAGGAAAAGGCAGCTATATCCGGTTTTCTACGGTAAATATCTGCCAAAATGTTTTCCATATTCTGATTAATCGTATATTCCATCAGCTCTAACGCTCCGTCTGCAAGCTCTCTATTTATATGAGCTCTCGCATAAGCTTCCAAGCTGTAAATTGCAGGATTGGAGTGAATGTATTTTGCATTCACTCCAACTAATAAAACTCGCTTCATATTCTGTTCCCATTTATCCTTTACACCGACATTATTAGATTCCTATTCTCGGTGTAATATAACCTTATTTCTTTCAAACTACGAATTCTTTACAATGCTCTGATAGATACTCTGCAAAGTTACAAGCCTTGCCTCATAATCCTGTAAATTCTTTTGTCTGATTGTAGAAAGCATGATACCGGCAAAAAATGCCTGTATCGCACTTAAATATACAAAACAACAAACAATCAGCGTTGGGAATCGCAGCACTAGACCTGTGGAAACATAGTCACACAATACCGGCACTAAAAATACTGTGGCGAGCAATGTTAACAATGCCGCTATCCATGTAAAGAACCCGAATGGCTTGTAATTCTTATAAAGTTTCACAATCGTTTTAAGCACCTTAAATCCATCTGAGAAAGTATTCAACTTAGAAACACTACCCTCTGGTCTGTCACGATACTGAATAATCACGTTCTCCACACGCATATTCTTATCAATCGCATGAATACTCATCTCTGTCTCAATCTCAAATCCCTTGGACAATACAGGGAAAGACTTTACAAATAAATAACTGAATGCACGATATCCTGTCATAATATCACGGATATTGCTCTTAAACATCTTATTGATCGAGCCACGCACAATCGAATTTCCAAAGTTATGGAATGGTCTCTTATTCTCCTCAAAATAAGAAGACGAAAGCCTGTCCCCTACTACCATATCAGCATTTCTCTGCAACACTGGTTCGCAAAGCTTTCTTGCCTCATCTGCCGGATAGGTATCGTCTCCATCCGTCATGATATAGCACTTTGCATCGATCTCACGAAACATTCTACGGATTACATTACCCTTTCCCTGCTGGTATTCATAACGAACAATCGCACCTGCATTTCTTGCAATCTCGTCTGTTCCATCTGTAGAATTATTATCATATACATAAATAACAGCCTCTGGCAATGCTGCCTGAAAATCCTTTATAACCTTTTCAATGGTTTTACTCTCATTATAGCAAGGAATTAATACTGCAATCTCATCCATGAATCTATTCTCCTCTTTTTACAACTCGTAATTTAATATCCTGTCTAGTATATCAGTATTGACGTGTTTTTACAACAGTTGCCAACACTCATCACAAATCTTATCTATCTCATAATCTGGTGCATACTTATTGGCTACTTCACAAATTTTCTTTATCATAAATTCTTCTTCCTCTAGTTCTTCTGCTATCAATTTGGGAGTTTTATTTTTTCTTAATTTTTTACACACCTGTTCTATCAGTTTTTTCATTTCTCCCAAAGTCATTCCTTCCTCAATTCCTTCTTCTCTTAACATTTGTGCATATCCTATTTCATCAAATTCTGATAATATTGATGCCATAATCCTCGCCCTATCCTTTCTGAGAATTTCTCTTAAAATATCATCCTCAATACAACTATCTACCACTTTCTCTACGGCATTTTCTTTCGCCATGCCTCCTGCTATGCATTCACGCACTCGCTGATTAAAAACAGAATAATCACATAACACTTTACACTTATTCAACAACTCTTCATTATGCCCAATATTTATATTGATGATATGTGCTATCACTTCTACATCCGGGGTATCTGTTGGATGCTCAAACGCATCCGAAAGTCTCAATTCCTGCCTGTCAGGCAACTCCTTTATTCCATTATAAAAAACAATATATTGTGGTGTCGGAATCTTAATTAATTTCGATGAATAAAGCTGTTTACCATGATACCTTTGCTTATACAAATCCGCAATATAGTACAACCCGCGTAAGGGCATATTCTGATTTATCGTTGACTGCTGTTCATAAAGATTCATTCTTCCATCTAAAATAAATGATAAATCATTTTTCATCCCAATAAAAACTACATCCTCTAGCGTATTTACCTCCAGCTTACTTGCATCTTCATAAGAAGTATTCGCCAATGCATTATACAGGCTTAAAAGCTTCTCCCTGTCGCTAAAAATAATTTTAAACACTCTGTCCTTTTCTGTTGTTACTACGGTTACTTCTGACATCTTTCGTCCTCCATTGTTTTTATTCTTATCCAAAACAAATATCAGCCTTCAATCCATCAGAAGTATTTCATCTAAACTTTGTTATAACATCTTTACTCTATACCAATTTTATCTTTTATGTGGGATTTTTGAAAAAGATTCTTTGAATTTATTATAGATAATTAGATTTGTTTACACAAGTAACTATATCAAACTTATCGCTACTTATAGACACTTAGATTTGAAGAAATACAACCTCTTATGACCCAAAAGCTGTATTTATTTTAGAATATATTAACTATATAAGAAAGCTACTAAAAATGCAAGATAAATATAAAAATACCATGCTGTTTGAGCAGTATCCGTAATTTATCACAAACTCCTCTCACAGCATGTCATTTTATTTATAGATAACTATTCTAGACCTTCATCGTTACATTTTTCTTTTATTAGCGGCAATCATCTCCCTCTGCATCTGTTGCATTTCTTCCGCTGTATAAAACCTTGCTCCTAATGGATTGGTATATTTTGCCCACTGTACTTTATTTTTATCAATATAGGTAGAATCGCCTATCTTCATACTGAAATCTGGAACACCTTTATTCGTTCCATTCATAAACTCCATAAAGCCATCCATATCAATCTCATTATTCAGAAAATCATTCCAGAAGTTTTCATGTGCCGCAAAGCGCATATTCCAGTCAGACGGGAACTGCTCAATAAATTCGATTACTTTATTATATTGTTCTGCATTTTCAAAAGGAATTGTCCACTCATATCCTTCTGTTTGCCCAGCCTTTCTACAAAAAATACCTTCCTCGGTATACCATGTAATGTATCGATTGTCGTTATCGTTGGGATTTGCTGTCTCATACACACAAGAAGTAGATGGCGTTGTTAACAGCATTTCTGCTTCTTCCATTTCTTCTCGTCTTTCCTGTTCTTCCTTCATTTGATCCTTAATAACCTCTTCCACTGCATCAAATTTATCAAGAAACTCATCCCATTCTTTTTCACTAAAGGACTGTGAACCAATTTGATAAGAAGGTTCCCCCTCCTCCAATACCTGTTTTACCTTATTGGCATAATTTGATACAAGTCGTTCATAATCAGCTTTCACATCTGTTTTCTGCTCACTTTGTGGTGTATATTCATCAAGGAAATCAAACAGTTCTTCACAATTTTGTGCTTGATTCGTAATTCCTGCTTCCTGATACACTTGTATCATTTTCTCCATAATAGAAGCCCAATCAAATCTCTCATTCAAAAATACATCTTTTCCAGACAGACTATTACAATATCCAAGCTCACTTGCATTTTTACTATACACTTCTAATCGTTGATGCGAACCAAAGGTTCCTCTATCTGTAATACCCATTTTGTCGGTATAGCTTAACAAGGCAAACATCTCTAACTGTGTCGCATTTTTCGGATTCACCTTATTCACTTCTACATCATAGAGAACCTGTTCTCCACCAAGATTCGAAACCACCTGAACAATCGGATTATCATGTGTAGACCTGTTACTTAGTATTGCCTTCATACCATATATAACAGACTCTCCTTCCTCCGGCACCATGGTAATCCCTAATATCTCTCCCTCAGCCTTTGTTTCCGCTATAGACACTGCGCTTGTCCATTCATTTTGTTCAAACTCATTCTGTGTTCCTTGCACTATTGCAGCATCCTTTTTGACACCTACACTACTCTGATACGGCATATAATATCCCACATTCATACAACTACCTATCTGCATAATTCTCCTTTCCGCAGTTCCTCTGTCAGTCAGAACTGCCCCACTCTCCTGAAAGGACCAAGTGGTATTAAAAAAACCTCACTCTATCTGCCAACATTTGATAGCTATATTTCTCCAACCGTGACATAACCAACTGCTGTGCATCACTCATAGACACACTCTTATCTGTATATATACCTACCTCTTTTACAAAGTCCAAATGAACGTTTTGTTCTGTCGTTAAGTCATTACCTTCTGCCATTAGTTTCTCAAAAGGCTGACTTTTTTCTATATAATCCAACATTTCCGGAATTGACAGAGACATTCCCGAATGAGAAGTAAAGAGTTTTTGCCCATCAACCGAATACTCTGTCGTCACAGCATCTACAATATTTCCACTTATTTCAAATTTACTGTCCTCTATGGTATTAACAAAGGGATTTTTCCCTATACCAGCTGAAAAAATCATAATCATATTTTCAATATCGTGTTTCATCCTAGCATCAAAACCATTTAAACTCTTTGAATCTTCGCCTTTTAACTCACCATTGTAATAATCTACAAACTCATTCTTAAAACCATCCTTGGTCGCAAGTTTTCCTGTTGAAGCATCATAAATATACGAATATGTGCCTCCTATTCCTTTTACATTCATTGCATTTCTCCTTTCATCATTTTGTTAAAAGAACAAAAAGCAAAAAAACAGCGTTATATTTTACATGGTAATCTTCCATGAAAATATAACGCTATCCTTAGCTAAGTGTTATTTTGTGTTCCAATATTATTATCGGAATCTTTGTAACCTTTGATAATACTTATGATTCATCTTTTTTTATCCTGTATCGCCATATAATCTTTCAAACAAAACGAACATTCTCTAAAAGTGTTTTATTTGAAAATATAATGTGTTTATCCCTATTATTTTTCAATCCATATATATGCCCCATATACTGATTTCATTGTAAATGGCCCTATTTTACATGTAGTATATTTAGGATTGTATGTTGTTACAGAAACACTCTTTTCTATAATCGGTTTACTACTCATTCCGCCTCTAGGAATATAATACTTTTGTGATACACCAACTGATTTATCCATTATAGGAACAAATTGCACTTGAACAGTTTTTCCAGGTTCTATATTGATATGTAATGATTCGCTTTTACTATAACTTTTTCCCCATTCACCGCCCAAAGCAGTTGTAACAGCATCTTTATATTTTCCTGTCACTTCCGAATTAATCGTCCATGATTGGGAAACATTAAGCGTTAATTGATAAGATTGTGTTGTTGATGTGTAGTTTGTTAATTCATTTGTTACATTTCTTTTCAAATCCGTCCTCTTGACATTATTAGTACGTTTTGACTCCACATACCTATATTGATACTTAAATGCTCCATATGGCATAATCCTATTGCTATTATCATTCACATTTTCCATATAATTTTGGATACTTTCATCCTCTATCAGTGCTTTTACCGTTTCTTGAGTCGCTTCCATATACCACTTTTTCGCTTCCTCTCCTTCCAACGTAATAAACTCTCCACCTTCAGTTGGAATGTCAATACGAACAACTTCACCTTCTACTGGCTCTACAGCTTGTTCTATTGCAGTTGAAACATCATCCCTCTCAACACTTTTCATTTCTGCTGCTAAAACAGTTAAATTAGCACATACTGCACTTAACATTATTACACATAATCCCAATCCTTTTTTTATTTTTCCAGCCACTATATTATCTCCTTTCCATTATGTGTTAGTCGTAACTAATTATCAATATAATCATACCTCTACATACTACTTTGTTGAATGACAAAACCATGCCATTTTTGTGCCAATCTTATCTCTTCACATCTCTCAAAAACTCATCTACTTTTCTGCAGTTCATCTGTCAGTCAGAACCGCACCACTCTCCTGAAAGGACCAAGTGGGAAACTTGCACAACATAAAATAAAAATAGTGCGTGCCAGCGCACGCACTTTGGCAAGAATTTCTTACGAAATTCTTGTCTAACTGCCACTACGCTACAGCACTTTCCTATAAAGTAAAAAAGTGTCTTCGACACTCTCAACTCCCCTGCCCCTCAATCATGAGGGGTAAGGGGTTTTTCTTTGTGTTACTTTATTGTAAAATTCAACTATGAATATTTTACAATCCATTTTTACCGATTATTATGAACATA
>JAFSCH010000132.1 GCA_017436865.1 Lachnospiraceae bacterium | reverse complement strand
TTGCCTCTAAAGAGGCTCTGAAGATTCGCCTTCCGCACTACGGTCACTGGCTGGCTCTAAAGAGCCTCATTTTATTTGCCTTTTTGTACTGGCTCACCCGTAAACGGGTCAATGTACTCTTTCAACGACATTTGATCATACTCCAAATCTTCTTTTAACTGATTTCGGATATACTCTTCGATTTTCTTTGCATTCTTACCTACTGTATCGACATAATATCCTCTACACCAGAAATGACGGTTTCCATACTTGTATTTCAAATTTGCATGTCTCTCAAATATCATCAATGAACTTTTTCCTTTCAGATATCCCATTATTTCTGAAACACTATACTTTGGTGGAATTCTTACAAACATATGTATATGGTCTGGACATACTTCTGCTGCAATAATCTCAATTCCTTTTCTTTTACAAAGTTCACTTAGTATATGGGCAATATCTGCTTTTATTTTTCCGTAAATAACTTTTCTTCTAAACTTTGGTGCGAAAACAATATGGTACTTACATTCCCATTGTGTGTGTGCTAAACTGTTTTTATCCATTTGGATACCTCCTTTGCTTTCTAGTACGGTTGGCGAACCTATACTTATTATAGCAAAGGAGGTTTTTGCTTGAAGCTAAAGCTATTTGGGAACACACCTGCATAGCAGGTGGTTTATTTTTATTGTGAATACAAAAATAAAAACCGGACAAAAATGTCCGGTTTTTGGGAGTATTTATTAGGTCGCATTGCGACGTTTTGGGCTTACTGTAACAGAGAAAGGATTCCCTGATTTGCCTGATTTGCCTGAGCAAGCATGGACTGACCTGCCTGCTGTAATACGTTGTTATTGGAATAAGCAACCATTTCTTCTGCCATGTCAGTATCACGGATTGCAGATTCTGCTGCTGTTGTATTCTCAACAACGTTATCTAAGTTCTTAATGGTATGCTCTAAACGGTTCTGTACCGCACCAATAGCAGAACGCTGTGTTGATACCTTCTGAATCGCTGCTGCGATAATATCAATCGCATCGGTTGCATTATCACCTGTCTTATCCACAATACCAACTGCAGTACTTCTAAGCTTAGAAATACCAAGTCCTGCTGCGGACATAGACTCGATGGTAGCGGTAATCTTATTGGTTCTCTCTGAATCTGCACCTACATGAAGTGTGAAGCTTAATGCTTCAGATACTTCCTCTGTATTGATAGAAACATATGCAGAAATACTGGTTGAACCTGCTGGAATCTCATCAGCCACCGTTGCATTATCTGTCTTGAATAATCCACCTAAGTACTCGCCATTTTCATTGAAGTACTTATCAAGTGCCACGCCGGAAACAAGTGCTCCATCCTTGTCATAGAGCTTATAGGTTTCTACGGCCCCCTTATAATCTTTGTCTTCCAATAGTGTAAGATCTCCTCCATGATTTGTTGCGAGTGTACCACCACCTACTCGTCCCAACATGTTATATCCACTCTTCATCGTGTAATTGCCTGCTGTATCTTTATCGATATATGGAGCCAAATCTTCCCCTGCCTTTACACGAATAATTGTTTTATTGGTCTTATCAAAAATATAGGCATCTTGATCAGCTTTACTTATAAGATTTCCTGTTGTCGTATCTGTTTTCAATTCACCTACTTCTGTATTCTTAAATGCAACATAAGTTTTATTTATTTTAATGCCATTACACGAAGAACTTTCACCTACTTCTCCATCCTCCAAATATTTTGTAACATCACTTCCTTTTGATACTACATCCGCAGATATCGGACTACTCGCATTAGAACTGCTAACAGTCGCTGCATTTACGAAGTACACATTATCAGTACCATTATAATTAACTAATACTTTATTTCCCTCTACATTTGTTACACTTGATGTATTGGTTGAATCCAATGCGTCATCAGTCAGATAATTCATGGTATACTCATAAGTAACGGTTCCTTCCTTATCACCCTCTAATAAGTAAATCTCATTGAACTTTGTAGTCTCTGCTACACGGTCTACTTCTGAGATTAACTGATCGATTTCATCCTGAATATACTGACGGTCTGTTGTTGAATTGGTTCCATTTGCCGCCTGAACTACTAGCTCATTCATTCTCTGGAGCATATCCTGCACTTCTGCAAGAGCACCTTCTGCTGTCTGTACACAGGAGATACCATCCTCTGCATTGGAAGATGCCTGATCCAGACCTCTAATCTGCTTTCTCATTTTTTCAGAAATAGCAAGACCTGCTGCATCGTCTGCAGCTCTGTTAATACGATAACCACTGGAAAGTTTCTCTGTGTTTGTGGAAACGGATTTCTGTGTTACACCAAGCATTCTGTTTGCATTCATTGCCTGAAGATTGTGTTGTACTACCATACTTCTTGTCCTCCTCGTAATTGCCCACGGTATCTCGTCCGCTAAGCGTAATATTAATTATTTGCTACATCCCTTTTGGCATGTTATGTAAAAATATTATAGTCAGACTCTTATGTAAGTCTGCTTACGGTATATATATCGTCACAAGTTGTCAGATAATTAATAGATTTACATATTTTTTTTAAATAATTTGTTAAAATAAAAAAGTGCAAGCTCAGCATTTTTTTCTACAAAAAAAGATAGAACAAACCTTTTCGATTCATTCTATCTTTATTCTACATCCTATTTCTTCTTATCCATCAGTTGAGGATCTACTTCATTGATTTTACTCATGGACTTGTAGTACTGGAGTGCCGCTGTATTGGAGCGTTTCACCTGCTTGATTTCCGTTCGTTTCATTCGAAATACCGTTTCCAACGCACTTCTATTACGTCTTTCCTGCGCTTCAATGGTAACACCTTTTTCTACCGCCACACGAATAAGTTCCTGCATTTGCAGCACCTTATCACGGTACTTTTCCGGTTCCTGCTGAACGATATCCTTCACCAACTTATAAGTAGAAGTAAAACCATCATCCAACTTATTAATCTCATCAATCAGTGTCCCCTTCTCATCCATAGTCTTGTCGTACGCTTCCATGTCCATTGGTTGGTGTGATGATAGTTCAGCCTGTCTCACATTGAGCTCCATAATCTGGTCTAATACTACAATTTTCTTTTCAAGGCTTTCAATCATAATCTGTAAATAACCTTCTGTCATGCCTTTCCCCCTGTTACTGTTACTGTTCACTGCGTTCTCAGTAACGAGTATCCTTTCTTTTCTGTCTTATCAAGTTCCTGTCTTCCTCATTGCCGAGGGTGCGTAGCCAACACTGCTGCGCTGGCCACCGGCTACTCTTGCCTGAGCTGCCGGATTGCTCTTATCGGTAGCAACCTTCTTCATAACTTCTTTCCAATTATCACGCATGGAACGTAGATGCTTAACTACTTCTTGCATAATCTCCGGATCCTTCGCAATATTTGCTTCGTGACATCTTCTTAAAAGATATACATATACCTTTTCAAAATCTTCCCAAATCGGGTATCTCTTGTCAAGGGTTTCTCGGAAATTCTGAATAATCTTTTCTACCTTTACCACATTTTCATGCGCCTTAGCCGGATCCTTATTCTCCATTGCCAAAATAGCAATGTTGCCAAATTTAATGGCTCCTTCATATAACATCAATGTTAATTCTGCCGGCGACGCCGTCATAATCTTACTGTTCTGATACTGTGCATAACCGTTTTGTTTCAGCATGCTTTACCCTCTCTCCCTACATCTGCTTGATTATATCATTTTCTGGTAACTATTACTTTCTTACATTCCGCCCAACATACTTGTTACTGCATTACTATTGGACTGTAGCTTTGATAACGCAACTTCCATAGCTGCAAACTTGTCATACCACTTGTCCTCATAGTCATTCAGTTTATCTTCTGCTTCCTTAATCTTCTTGGTATAGTCGTCATACTCTTTTTTAAGTCTCTTATCATCATAGACCTTATAAATGCTTCTGTAGTCTGTCATTTCCATGATATCGTCGAGTTTGGTGTACATTTTTTTACATAAACCTGAGAAGAATTCCGCAACCGTATCCGGATCTGATGCTATCGCTTTTTTAAGCTTATCGTCTTTTCCAGACACTTTATCGTCTTCCTTATCACCTAAGATATGGTATGCATTTCTCTCATCCTCTTCTGCTTCAAAGTAGCTCAAGGTTTCTACACCAAAGTCAAACAGATACATAGTCTTACCATTTACTTCAACACCTTCTGACATAGAGCTCTTGAGCGCATTCATAATTGCATAAAGATCATTATCCTTACGAAGCAAGGAATCCTTAATCTTACCTTCCCAGTTCTCAATCTGCTCATCTGTCATGGCTTCCTTCTCTTCATCAGAAAGAACGTCATATTTTCTTGCAGAATCTGCGTTATATTTCTTATTTACTTCATTAATGATTTCATTATACTCTGTAATAAAATCTTTGATAGTATCATAGATTCCGTCATAGTCGGTTGAAGTTACGATTGAAATCTCTTCCTCTGTTTCACCTACTGCATTAATGGTTAAACCATTAATAGAAAACGTATTGGTATCTGACTTAAATTCTGCACCATTTAACTCAATGACTGCATCCTGCGCCGCAATACGGGTACACTTAGCCCCATCTGCATATGTGGCATTTGCATCAATACCAAGTGCTTTTAAAACACTATCTCCAGAATCAAGATTGTCAGAACTTAGAGAGAATTCATTTTTCAAGCCTGTACTAGTAGAGCTAATGAAGAATCTCTGATTCGTTGTATCAAACGATGCATTGACTCCTGCTTCCTTGAGCTTACCTACGAAATCACTTATCTTCATCTCTTCTGTGATCTCAATTGAAGTTTCCTTTTTCTCATCGCCAGTGCCTACGCTAATCGTAATCTTCTTACCTACCATAGAACTGTCTATATCAGCTAGCTTATCATCGGTTGTCCAGTCAACTTTCTTGGTTTTTGTGACTCCATCCTTTGTTTCTGCTACTTCCTTCTGCTTAAGCTCTGCGCCTGTCAGATAACCGGACTTTGCAAGATGTTTAATCTTCAGTGTCTGTGTACCGTTTACTGCGGATTCACTTGCAACGACAGTAGCCTTAGTCGTATCTGAACTAACGGTAGATTTCTTCTTATATGCACTTGAGAATCTCAGATCAGACAATGTGCTGCTATAGAGACTGTACAATTTCTTGTTCATCTCCTGCCATGCTTCCTGTTTCCATTCCAGCTTCGTCTGTTCATTTTTTAGTTTCGTTACTTTCTGGCTTTTAACCTGTACCAGCTGTGATACAATACTTTCTGTATCCATACCGGAATACATACCGGTCATTCTTAATAAATCTGACATAACGCTTTACCTGTTCCTTTCTACAACTGGTTACCGTTCACTCGCTCCCGTAACAGTGTACGAACAGTAACTATAACTTTTCATCGACTAGAACTCCTGCCAGCTCCATACACTTAGCAATCATATCCAATGTTTTCTCTGGTGGAAATTCTTTAATCACCTCTTGAGTATCTTTATCAACAAGCTTAATCATGACTCTGTTGGTTTCCTCATGAATACCAAACTTCGCTTCCGAATTCGGAAGCTGGGCATTCATCTTCTCTAACGCCTTCTTAATCCTGTCATTGTCTGCCGCAGATGGCTCCTTATATGGATTCTTTTCTCCCATCTCCTGGCTTGTACTACTTTCTTTTGCATGGTATTCTGCTATTCCTTCCTTGGACTCTGCATAAGATACCTTTTCCATCTCTGGCTTTACTACTTCCACCTTTGTGACCGGCTTAAATGCTCTCATCTGTCCCATTGGCTCTACATACATGCGAATCACCTCCATGTTATACATGTATCCTTTATAAAATATTGTGGTTTTAGCATAACTGTCCAACTACCCACAGTTACTTTTTATCGTAATTATTCAGTACGTTCATAATTACGATGCAAAAATCCATTTAAAATCGCTTTCAGCGATGGGATTTTTGCTTACCGTATCATTTTCTTACGGTCTCAGCAGTAAATGCTTCGACCTACTTGAATAGTTACTTTTTATCTATAGATTCATTAGTTATATCGACAAAAAAAGAGGGAAAGTTTATAGATATCCGAAAATATTTTAAACCTTCCCTATGGAGTTATATACAAGAAAAAGAACACTATAAAGTGCCCTTCTCCTTTTGATATTCCTCGTATCTTCGCTGGAAATCACTCGCCATTTGTTTTTCGCCAAACATCGTATATAGCTTGATGATGCATTGATAGCAGTATCCCAAATCATCTCCAAGTGATTCTCTATCCGGTAAAGTGCTTACCACTACAAATTGCATTAATGCCTTTAAAAACTCCTCTACTCCGAGTAGCGAAAGAGCATAGGCATAGACAAATCGTGCATTTTTCCATTTTCCTCGATATGCTTCCATAATCTCTACTGCTTTTTGAGGCTCATCGATCTGTGCATAGGCTGTTGCCAGCTGTACTACACAGGTATTCATATATTGCAGATTGCTATCTTCCTTCTGCTCTAAGCATTTATGATAAGATTCGATTGCTCTATTATAATTACCGAGCACCTGTTCCGACTGCCCTATCTGAAAATAGGTATATGCATTCCTTGTATTCGTGTTCTCTAACGCCTTATACAGTAGCTTCAAATTCCTTTCCTGTTTGGCCTTCATAGCCTCTGCATCGATATTATAACCATGATGTATTACCTCAATTGGCACGGAAATACTTGTTTCCTGACCCGTTATTTCCTTTATCGGTACTATATTCTCATGCACTGGATATGCAAAATGATAAAATCCTCTATGATAAAAACGGGTAATCTCTTCGTCTACATAGGTAACTTCTCCGTTATTCCTACGCGCAATGTTCCGTATCCGAATCTTACCTGCACTTTTAGAATGTTTTTTCATATGAACGCTCAACAGATTCCGATCCAACTTTTCTATGTATTCATCACAATCAATAACCAGAATCCAGTCGTTGCTTGCCTTTTGCGCACAGAAATTTCTTGCTGCACTAAAATCATGAATCCATGCAAAGTCATAGACTTTATCCGTATATTTTCGTGCAATTTCTTTGGTTCTATCTGTTGAACCGGTATCCACAACTATGATTTCCATATCATATGGCTTGAGGTGCTCTAAACATTCTTGGATATATTTTTCTTCATTTTTTGCAATCATACAAACAGAAACCGGATATGACATGGACATTCCCCTCCTAAACTCTCTCCCTCTTACAATGAAAAGGAGCTATCTATTGATAGCCCCATTTCCTTTTATGGTATACCGATTGTACCAATCAGTATTACACTTTCATCTTCCTAACGGATTAGCCAAGTAAGCTAAGAACGCCCTGATTGCTCTGATTAGCCTGTGCAAGCATAGACTGACCTGCCTGAGAAAGGATGTTAGCATTAGAGTACTTAACCATCTCTGATGCCATATCTGTATCACGAATCTGGCTCTCAGCTGCTGTTGTATTCTCAACAACATTATCGAGGTTGTTAATTGTATGCTCTAATCTGTTCTGAACAGCACCAAGTGCAGATCTCTGGGCAGATACCTTAGCGATAGCTGATTCGATTGTATTAACAGCATTGTCTGCATTCGTAGATGAAGCCCCGTCTACCTTTAAACCTGTGATACCAAGACCCTTAGCAGACATAGATTCGATGTTAACAGAAATCTTGTTTGCTCTAGATGTGTCAGCACCCACCTGGAACTTAATGTTCAAAGCTGCTACCTGATCCTTTGCTTGTGTAATATCCTTTGCTACCTTAGTCATATCAAGCTTCTTACCAACTGCATCGTAGAGCTGTCCTGCATCTGCATTCAAATATGCCTTACCATCTTCACCAACAGAGAAGTAATCATCTAAGCCATTTGCAGATACTGCATTACCATCCTTATCATAGTATACTGCAAGTTCCTTATCACTTGCCTGTGCTGTTGCATCGGTTGCTAATACTGTAACAGTACCTGCAATACTACCAACTGTTGCACTAACTGTTGCCATCTTATTACCCTCTGCATCCTGAATCTCAAATTTATCATCAGCTGTACAAACAACACTAAAATCAGTTGCCGCATCACCATTTAAAGAAATCGAAGTCTTCAAAGTACCTGCACTATCTGCAGATGTTGTAATTGTAAGTCCCTGAGTCTTTAATGATTTTACTAACTCATTCATCTCATCATTTGTGAGCTTAATAGAGCCATCCTCAAAGGTAATACCTGCTGTCATACCTGTAGCAGTATCAGTGCCCATAGTAACAGCTGCTTTTGCCTTTGTATCCGTTGCCTTGATATAGCTGAGAGAATATCCCTTAGCAAGCTTAGAGTCACCCTTTAACAGATATGTCTCATTGAACTTTGTTGTCTCAGCAACACGGTCAATTTCAGTTACTAACTGGTTAATCTCATCCTGGATAGAAGAACGATCACTCTCAGAGTTTGTTCCATTAGAAGCCTTAACTGCTAATTCGTTCATTCTCTGTAACATATCGTGTACTTCAGCAAGAGCACCTTCTGCTGTCTGCACTGCACTGATACCATCTTCAGCATTGAGAGAAGCCTGTGTTAAACCACGAATCTGCTTTCTCATCTTTTCAGAAATAGAAAGTCCTGCCGCGTCATCAGCTGCACGGTTTACTTTATAACCAGAAGATAACTTCTCAGTTGACTTAGATAATGTACCCTGTGTGATACCTAACATTCTGTTTGCGTTCATTGCGGAAAGATTGTGCTGTACTACCATAAAATTTACCTCCTTGTGTTAACCGTTCGTTTCCCGAATCGGTTTTCGTCATGGGAAAATCCTTTTCCCCACCATAGTTCCTTATTCAGTTTTTTCATCGTCGCGTGGTGAGTATCTTTGGTCACGCTTAAGATATATTTAATAATCCGAAGAGCCCTAGTCCAAGGTTGGCGCGCCTGCTTCATAAAGACAGGAGCTCAACGGTTATTAACGAATTAGGTTCTCCTTCCGTTTCATGCTAATCATATTAAGAAACTTCCCTCCCCAGAGATTTTTCTTATTGGATGAGCATATCCCTTTTATATATACTAATTATTTTCAAATACTTCAGCAGCTTCTATGTAACTATCTGTACCAAAGTGTT
>JAFSCH010000036.1 GCA_017436865.1 Lachnospiraceae bacterium | reverse complement strand
GCTTTATTTGTGGAGCACATTTCCAACTTATCGGCAGATATCACATCTGTAATCAAATGTAAAGTAAGTGAATGGATTGGCTCTCAAGCCTCATTTATTCAGGCTTTATTTGGAAATATATGCTGGGAAAGTTGAGTTATTTTATTATTATTCACTATCATATTAGTTGAAAGATATAGAAATGCACAAAAAAATGCTATTGAAATGAAGCGTTATGAAACACTAAGCAACTTATCTAATGAATATATTTTTGATTACGAATATGCTACCGATACCATTCGATTCGACTCTAAATTCGCAAAAGAATTTTCATTTAACGAAACCGTATTTTGTAAAGATGCATCCACACACAACAAAGCACTTACTCAGTTCATAGCCCATTTGACAACTTTGAAAGAAAATCAGGAACATATTATATTCCAAATGCATCACACAAACAACTCTTTAGTATGGTACAAAATGGTAGGTTTTCCTATTAAGGACAATAATGGTGAAACAAAACACATTATCGGAAAGCTTGTAAATGCACAAAAAGAAATGGAAGAAAAAGAAAGCATACGTGCAAAAGCCGAAAATGATGCACTAACAAAACTATACAATCGAGAAGGTTTCCTAAAAAGGACTGAGCACCTTTCAATGCCTTTCATGCTTGCTGTATTAGATCTAGATAATTTCAAATCAGTAAATGACACCTTAGGACATGCAGGTGGTGATGAAGCTTTAAAACTCCTTGCTCGCAAACTGGAATACTACATGGGTGAGACTTCTATCTTAGGTCGCTACGGTGGTGATGAATTTGTCATTGCTTTACCAAACATATCACTAGAGGAAGCCGAAGCAAAATTACAAGCCTTAGTAAACGGCATGGATACAGAAATGATTTATGAAGGTATCAAAAAGCAACTTTCTATTAGTGCAGGTGCTGTTTATTGCACAGAAGAAAATATACCAACCGAAAATCTATTTAAACTTGCTGATAAAGAACTTTATGACACAAAACTTGCCGGCAAAAACAGCTATCGTATCCGTACATGGAACGAAAACAAAACAAAAAGAGCATAGCCACAATCGGTTATGCTCTTTCTTATTTATTTCCTTATTCATTTAATGGAAGCTTATATACTGGTTTTCCGTGTTCATCTAACTTCGGAGTAGAACGATCCTTCAATGTATAATATGGTTTCAAAGTTGCAATACTCATATATGCTGGTCTAATAATCTTATCTACATTAATCAATTCTTCCATTCTATGAGCACTCCATCCTACAATTCTTGCGATAGCAAAAATCGGTGTATATAACTCTAACGGAATATCAAGCATACTATAAACAAATCCACTATAGAAGTCTACGTTTGCACTAACCCCCTTATAAATCTTACACTTTTCTGCAATCACTTCCGGCGCAAGCCTTTCTATCAAAGAATATAGTGCAAATTCCTTCTGTCTTCCCTTCTCTTCTGCCAATGTCTCTACAAATCCTTTAAATACCCTCGCTCTTGGATCAGAGATAGAATATACCGCATGTCCCATACCATAAATCAAGCCACTTCTATCAAAGGCTTTCTTATCCAAGAGCTTATACAGATATTCCCTTACCTGCGTCTCATCCGTTGTATCCTCTACATTTCTACGCAAATCTTCCATCATCTGGACAACCTTAATATTAGCACCACCATGCTTAGGCCCTTTTAAGGATGATAATGCAGCAGCAATAACAGAGTAAGTATCCGAGCCCGAGCTCGTTACTACTCTTGTCGTAAAGGTTGAATTATTTCCGCCACCATGTTCCATATGAAGTACCAATGCCGCATCCAAAACTTTTGCCTCTGTCTCCGTATATTCCTTATCAGGTCTTAACATTCGCAGAATATTTTCTGCAGTAGATATTCTAGGATCTGGTCTGTGAATATATAAGCTTTCATCACACAAAAAATGATTATATGCATGATAGCCATACACAGACAACATCGGAAATACACTAATTAACATGAGACACTGGCGCAAAACATTTTCTAACGAAATATCCGATACCTTATCATCATAAGAAGCAAGTGTTAAAATACTCTTAGTAAGAGAATTCATGATATCATTACTTGGCGCTTTCATAATAACATCTCTCACAAAATTTGTTGGCAAGCTCATACTATATCCCAATGCCTTTTTAAACTCAAACAATTCATCAGCATTTGGTAAATTTCCGAAAAGCAACAGATATGCACACTCATCAAATCCAAATCTACCATCTTGTCTGAATCCACGTACTAAATCAAATATATTATATCCTCTATAATAAAGCTGTCCATCGCATGGAACACTCTTCCCATCAATTTCCTCTGATGACTTAATCAATGAGATATTGGTAAGTCCTGATAATACGCCTTTACCATTCTTATCTCTCAGACCTCGTTTTACACCATACTCTCCGAACAGATTCACATCAATTCCATTATTGTCTTGGCAAACCTTTGTATACTTATTCGTAAATTCCTGAATTTTCTCTTCTTTTTTACCCATTCACATCGTCCTTTCTTTCCATTTTACCTTTATATTATATAATAAAAAAGAGTTACATAACAAGGGCATATTTATGAATTTTTATAAATTATCTGTAAATCATTTTCATTCTGCAACATCTCTACTTTTTGTATAGAAAGATTCGGTTCTTGCTCATAATGTACTAATGCTGAAGGTACTTGCCAATTTTCAACTCTTCCAGGGGTTGCTTTTGCAATTTCTGATTTATAGGACACACTTCCTTGCCCTCCATACGAATACTGAACCGCATGTTTTAAACTCGTATCTACAATATCCACCCCTTCAACATTACTTTCTGCATAACAAATAATACTATCCTCATCTCGTCCAAATGCAAATCCTCTTCTTGCACTAGAATGTATTCCTGTATAATTAATTCGAAAAATATCTTCCCCTTCTACCAAATCTGTTCCATAATAGTCATTAAAAAAATCTACATTTTGACCACTTTCATATTTCGCATCATCACACTGCCACAGTACAATCGTCTCTCCCGATTCTATTGTAAAGTCCCCTGTATTAAATACCTTACCACCACCAGCAGGATATTGATAAAAGAATGTATAATCGCCGAAATTAATTGTTGCATCCGAGTTATTATATACTTCTGTATAGGTCAGTCTCTTTCCTGACGGCCCAGCAGGTACTATTTCTGTTACAATCAAAGGAGACACATTCTGATTATATGTAATCTCTGTGGGTTTTTGAAACGTATCTATTTCATCTAACGCAACCTCTGTTAGTAACTCTTCCTCTGTAGCAATTTCCTCTGTTAACTCCTCTGTTTCCGTTTCTATTTCTCCTGTTACTTCTTCTGTAATTTCCTTTTCTACTTCTTCCGTTATTCCCTCTATCGTTTCCGTTTCTACTTCCTCATCTTCATGTGGCACAGTCTCTCTCACAATATTTTCTGCAGCGTCACTTTCCAACTCTTCTGTTGCGTTTTCTATCACTGTTGTTTTCTCTTCCGCAGATGTCATTTCTCCCGTCACATTTTCCTGCGTTTCATTTCCCACTTCCTCCTTTTCACATTCTGCCTCATTCTTCTCAATTTCATCCCCTTGTTCTATCGTTTCTATTTCAAGATTTACTGACTCATTTTCCAATAATACTTCTTCTTGCGAAGCAGACACTTCTACACCTATTTCTTCCATATTCTCTGCAAAAGCAGTCATGGAATTCATCCCCATAACACCCGCAAGCAAAATTGCCATTGCCGATTTTACATATTTCTTTTTCATTTACATGCTCCTTATTCATTTTGGGTATTTATTCAGCACCATCACAATTACAATACAAAAATCCATCTTTATTTACTTCTCTATAGAACTTTGGCTTGTTAATTTTCATTTTGTGGCATCCACAATAAATGTATTTGCCTACTGAACAGTTACCATTCTATCAATAGCATGTAAAATCTAGTGTTCACTTAACATGAAATAAATGCAAATTATAAGTAAAGGGTCTGGAAAAAATGATTTCTCACCTTTTCACAGACCCCAACGTCTTTTTAACATCTTATTTTACAGTTCAAATCTTTGCACTTGCTCATTAAGTACCACTGCCTGTGCAGCAAGTTCTTCACTAGTTGCCGAAGTTTCTTCAGCAACTGCTGAATTATCTTGAATACTCTGCGATATCTCTTCAACTCCTACACGAATTTGATTCATACTTTGAAGTTGAATTTCTGCTGTTTGTGCACTATTCTGAATCATTTCATTTACAATTTCAACCCTATCCGTTGCCTGTTTTAAAGCCTCAACAACATCGTTTACTATTGTATTACCTCTTTCCACTTCATCAGTAGACACTTTTATCAGATTACGCGTTGTATTCACAGCATTCGCACTTTCATTCGCCAGACTTCCTATTTCTCCCGCTACTACAGCAAAACCCTTTCCTGCTTCTCCTGCACGCGCTGCTTCTATAGATGCATTCAGCGACAAAAGATTCGTCTGCTCTGCTATATCTTCAATTGTTTTGATAATACCTACTACTTTATTAGAAGATTCCTTAATTTTATCCATTGCATCTCGCATAGTAGCCATCTGTTGTCTACTTGCTTCCATCATATCAGCAACCTCTTTGGTATAAGTTGCCGACTTGTTAGAATCGTCACGATTATCCTTTACCTGTTCTACAACAGTAGTCGTTGTTGCTAAAAGTTCCTGCACTGCTGCAGCCTGCATTTCTGCTCCCTCTGCTATTCCCTGTGCTGCTTTTGCAAGTTCATCACTTCCTGCCGATACATGCCCTGAGCTTTCTGCAATATTCGTCATCACCTCACGCATAGAATCCGAAATATGTATCAATGCTTCTTTCACTTTTTGGAACTCTCCTGCATACTCATATTTCAAATAAATTGCAAATTTTCCTTCTGCCATATGCGCTAACACTTCAGCTATTTCATCAATATAGTTGATATATTCTTTTAATCTTGCTACCGTCTTTCCAATAGAACGTCCCAAATCTCCTACTTCATCACCAGTTTGAACATTCAATGTTACATTCAAATTCCCATCAGCCAGCTGCATCGCCGCATCATTCAATTCTATCAATGGCTCAATAATTTTGGCTGAAACTTTACTCATTACAACAATAATAAAAGTAAAACCACCTACAAACACCAACACCAATACAACAACCGCAGAAACCAAAGAAGAATAATACTGTCCTGACGGAATGCAACTAAGAGTTACTAACCCACTATCTCCTACCGGAGACACATAACCCCATTTTTCTTCTCCGTTTGCTTCATATCTCATTAATTCCGTACGCTGTTCCTCGACAGCCGTTACTACATTACTTGTAATATCCATATCCTGGATCAGAGTATCTATCAAAGATTCATTTTGATGGTACAGAATTTTTCCACTTTGCGACAGCAATATCGTAAAGCCCTCTTTTCCGATTGTATATCCAGCCATCAATTCCTTTATCTCACCAATGGAAATATCCACACCCGAAATTCCTATAATCTGACCACCATCAAAAATAGGAGTAGCCACACTCACAACCATTTCACCAGTACCTACATCAAGATAAGGTTCTGTTAATATTGTTTTTTCCAACCGCACACATTCATACCACGCACGAGACTCTACATTAAAGCCTGATTCCGAAACATATCCGTCTGACGTAATCCCTCCATCAGCATCAATGTCCACTATAAACATCGACATAACATTAGCGTCATCTAGCTTTTTTTCCGCTTTCATCACATCCAAAACCACACTATACAGCGCATTATCATCCATCCTCTGCCCTGCTCCTGTTGTATTTAGATACTTTATTATATCCTTATGAATTGCCTGCTGTTCTACCATTCTTTCAAATGGCACAAAGTATTTCTCTACATCTAATGCTGCTGCCTGCGAGTCCTTTTGTAGCTGCGTATTATTCGCGCTAGTAAGTAATCTATATACCACTACAACAACCACAATCGTTACTATTGCCATAACTCCAGCGACACTTGCACCTATCTTTTTCTGAATCTGTGCTTTAATTCCATTCCTTTTTTGTTTTTTCGTCACTATATTTGTCACTAAAAACATCTCCCTTCGCCCTTTATGACTCATTCTTTTTTCATTTTAGCACTTTTTTCTCACTTATGCAATATGTGTCTGTTTTTTGTTGTTTGGGATATGTGAATTGTGTGCATTTTGTACACTATTTTTATTTTTTGACGAAAAATAGTGTATGCCAGTGCACACACTTTGGCAAGAATTTCTGTCGAAATTCTTGTTTAACTTCCACTATGTCACAGCATTTTCCTAATGAAAAACAAAAAAAATCCTTAAAACTTCTCTTGAGTTTTAAGGATTATCGGGTTGGGCTGTTTAAATTTTCATTTAACAGTTAGCAGCTCGTAGGGGAATCGAACCCCTGTTTCCGCCGTGAGAGGGCGGCGTCTTAACCGCTTGACCAACGAGCCATATTATTTGCTTCGCAACTAATATGGCTTCGCATGGCCATTCGGCCATAACTTACACCACTTAATTGCATTCTTTTATACTTTTTCTTACGCACTAAAGATTTTGCTTCGCAATGTTTTGTATTAATACCATATTTGTCATTAATGCTAACAGCTCGTAGGGGAATCGAACCCCTGTTTCCGCCGTGAGAGGGCGGCGTCTTAACCGCTTGACCAACGAGCCTTATTATT
>JAFSCH010000120.1 GCA_017436865.1 Lachnospiraceae bacterium | reverse complement strand
AGGTGCACAGGAATATCTTACAATTATGAGTTACATCGGATCAGCTCGTAAGCATGGAATCAATGCTTTCACAGCTATCCGTGAAGCACTAAACGGAAATCCGGATATCATTTTCAACTAACGGGGTTCTGAACAGATACAATATTTTCTTCTTCAATTTCATTCAGTAATTCAACCAGGCATTTCACTATTGCAGGGTACTGTTCAAGCGTCTCCCTTATATCGCGCTTAACAAAATCACAATATTCTTCATAGCTGTGGCAATTTCCAACTTCTAATACCTTGATAATGGATGCTCGGATTTCATCGTCAACATATTCCTTATCCACAAGCATTGTTAATGCTTTTCTTCCTAACAACCACGGATAAATATTTTCTTTGTTGTTACTCTGATAATAGATGTAAGGCAATAATGTATCCCGTAATAAGAAAATATACGCTGTGTTCTCTTCGTATTCGATCCATTCACAGAAATGAATTAAATCGGATAAAAAGGGGGCTTTACTTACTTCAACACTATTTTCTGCAAGCTTCATAAGTTCCTTGATTGCCGTAATAAGTTCCTTATCATTTATCTCATATTTCACATCGGCTTCCGTAACAGATTTAACATGAATAGGAAAAGGAATGGCATTATTTTCTTGCAAATAATTCCTTAATCTTGAAACGCCATTGTATTCTTCTTCCATTTTTTTATTCAATTCTGTGTAACCTTCATCAAGCAAATCATCAAGCATTTTCAGAAGCTGCATTGCATGATAAACCGTTTCTTCAGTAGCAACGGATGACTCCAATTTTTGCAGTTCTTTTGCATAATAATCTAAACTAAAGGAGATAAATTCCATCTTCATTAACCTCCACTATCTTTACAAGACAATTATTCACTCATTGCCAACAAAATCTATATTTGCTAATTTTGCCTGTCTGATCAAATCCTTTGTCTGTATTTTATATTTTTTACCCTCTTTCACAAAATATGTTCCGCACTGTCTGAATTCAAAACTGACGTTTTTGTTTACACATTGTTTCCTAATATTCAATACCCAATCGTAGTAAAGTGGTCTTGCATTTATGTCAGATTCTCCACCTACAACAACCAATTCTATTCCATCAAGGTATTTTTCAATTTCAATGTTTTCAATCAAAGGTTGTGCAGTAATGCATTTATGCTTAATTGGCAGTTTTTGAAAAATGGACAATTTGTAGTCTGCATTTCTCTGATTTTCAATCGTGCAACAGATAACTACATTATCATAGCCGTTCTCCCAATCTTTTGGAATACAATGTAAAAATCTGTCAATTCTCTTAGTTAAGAATAAAAAAGTGCAGTCTTGCCTTTCTCTTATCATTTTCCAACACTCATCACGCCATTCGTCTGCTTCTTCTATAAAAAAATCTGTTGAAAAACAAAGATAGACCATTCCTGATTTCATTTTATATGAACCATTCTTTAGCTTTTCAATAGGCTTACCGAAATCTTTTGTTCTAACGATGTCACTCGTATTGATTCCTCTTTTATAATCTCCTTTGTGAATATAACAGTGTAGGCAACCATCACTACATTTTTTACATCCACGCCACGGGTTCCACATTGACATTTCTTACCCCACCTAAAATCTTGATTTCTCATAATTGTATGGAATACTTGAACCAACAACTACATCCTCAATCTTATCAATAATCAACCAGTCATCCATATTTCCCTGATGTTCAAACTCCAGTGGTGGAACAATTTTCTCTACGCAATCAAATTCCACAAGACAAAGACACTTTTTGTGCCATCGTACAATCTGTTTATCCGATAAATCAAGCTTACTCTGATTTGAGGAAAGAACATCATCTATTTCGGTATCCGTCAGCTTGACAAAATTTTGAACACTCTTAACCTTTGCTTTTGCTGAAATCTGAGCGGTACCCTTTTCCATAAAATAGAGTTCTTCTCCTTCAAAAACTCTGCTATGTGGAATTTTTCTTCCAGCAGCACCTCTCACAACCATAGTCTTTATACCTGCCAGTATTTTATCTATTGGACGTTCACCCTTTTTACCCACATTATCACAATATACTAAATGTGTCATACTTTCATCTCACTTTCTAATTATCTTTTCTTATAACAGGAATCCACACTTCATACTTTGCATTAACAGGGTCTGGGTTATAATATACTTCTATATCTGGAGCATCGGCATATTCATACCCACTGGTAGGAAGCCACTCTGTCACAATTTGATTTTCCAACTCCTGCATTCCCGAAATGGGACCTTCTTTTGAGAATATAGCCCATGTGCAGGCAGGAACTATGTATTCCTCCATATCGTCTGCTTCTTTTGTAGTTTCCACAGCAATATAGTATCGCCACTCATCGGTATTATTGCATGTACTGATACCAAGAAGACCTAAGTTCTCAATCATTCCGGCTAATCTTTGAACTGTTCCGTCCATACTTGCCTTCGCCCAAAATTCCGGTGTGATTTTGAAATTCTCCTCAATACTCTGCTTTAATTCAATTGATTTTCCTACAACACGAAATGCCTCTTTCTTTTCGATTCTGTAATTCATAGGGGTTACTCCTTTCACAACCATCTGGAATTTCATAGGAGGGAACGCCACAACCTTTGCACCATCCTTTACTTCAGATGGAGTAACTCCATGAATATCTGCAAAAGCTCTTGTAAATGCAGTTGGAGAACTGTATCCATATTTTAATGCAACATCAATCACTTTTGCAGAACTATCTGCGAGTTCCGTTGCCGCAAGAGACATTCGTCTGCGTTTTATATATTCCTTTAATGTCACACCGCCGAGATAGGTAAATATCCTTTGAAAATGAGATGACGAACAACCGGCAAGTCTTCCCAGTTTCCCGTAGTCAATCTCTTCCAAAATATGCTCCTCTATATAATTAATTGCAACATTCATTCCAGTAATCCATTCCATAATAATAAATTCCTTTCATCAGCTGATAATTTATTCTATCATACAACCATTAAAATATCCTCGCATTATTTGGACAAAAATTGTATTATACAGTGCGACAAATTCATGCGTGCTCTCAATCTCTCTGTAAGTCGAGTAGACTAGTGCCTCACGACACTAGCCCCTCACAAATCCGTACGTGCGGCTTTCCCGCATACGGCTTTTCATAATAACATTCATTTTCTAGAACAACTTAACATATATCTTTGGTTTAGCCAGAGGATATACTTT
>JAFSCH010000119.1 GCA_017436865.1 Lachnospiraceae bacterium | reverse complement strand
TGTGGACATAGCAGAACTATTTTTTTGCATATGTCCAAACAAAGCTTTTTTTCACTAAAAAGAGCAGATTATTGGACATTTTATAATACTTCTCCATGTATATGTCCAAAACAAAATATAATTTTATTTCAAAGTGTGGTGTTTGTTAAGTGCCGCACCAGCCGGCTGGTGCGGCACATACTACTCCACTAAACTTGAATTTAATATAAAACTAAAGGAGAAAAAGATGGAACGAAAGAATTGTTGGAAGGAATATAGTGAGAAACGTTTAGAAAAGATGGAGCATTATGCCAAGGATTACATGCATTTTTTGAATAAAGCGAAAACAGAAAGAGAGTGTTGTGACACGGTTGTCAATATGGTAGAGAAGGAAGGTTTTACAGATCTTGCAAAGCTTATCAAAGAACAGAAGAAGTTAAAAGAGGGCGATAAAGTGTATGCCACATGGATGAATAAGGCTGTCATTTTACTGCGTATTGGTAGTGAGCCAATGGAATGCGGTATGAATATGATTGTGTCACACATTGATTCGCCAAGGATTGATGTAAAGCCGAATCCGTTGTATGAAAATGAAGGTGTAGCGTATCTTGATACACACTATTATGGAGGAATCAAAAAGTATCAGTGGGTGACAATTCCGTTAGCGATTCATGGTGTAGTAATCAAGAAGGATGGAACAACCGTTGAAGTATGTCTGGGTGAGGATAAGGACGAGCCAGTTGTATTTATTTCAGATTTGTTACCACATATTGCAAGTGAACAGATGGAAAAGACAGCAGAGAAGCTCTTTTCTGGAGAAGCATTGGATGTTGTGGTTGGTAATCGTCCAAAGGAGCAAAATGACAAAGAAGAAAAGACTGCTGAGCCTGTAAAAGCCAGAGTTTTACAACTATTACAGGAGTATTATGATATGGAAGAAGAGGACTTTTTATCGGCAGAGCTTGAAATTGTTCCGGCAGGAAAAGCAAGGGAAGCAGGACTTGATAGAAGTATGATTATGGCGTATGGTCAGGATGATAAAGTATGTGCTTACGCAGCAGTATATGCATTATTACATACAAAAAACCACTCAAGAACATGTGTTGTCATGCTTGCAGATAAAGAAGAAATTGGAAGCTATGGAGCAACTGGAATGACATCTCGTTTCTTTGAAAATATGATAGCCGAGGCTATGTTTTTACATGGAGAGAAATCGGATATCGCGTTTAGGCGTGCTATGTCGTCATCTAATCTGTTATCAGCGGATGTGAGTAGTGTTTTTGACCCGATGTTTGCAGATGCCTTTGAGAAGAAAAATGCAGCATTGCTTGGCGGTGGTCTGGTATTTAATAAAGTCACAGGCGCAAGAGGAAAGAGTGGTGCAAACGATGCGAATGCGGAGTATTTAGGAAAGCTGAGAGCTATTTTAGAACAGGAAGATGTAATCTATCAATTTGCTGAATATGGAAGAATTGACTTGGGCGGAAGTGGAACGGTATCACATATACTTGCAGAGTATGCCATGAATGTGGTAGACTGTGGAACGGCGGTTATGAATATGCATGCGCCATTTGAAGTGACAAGCAAGGTAGATGCATTCGAGACAATGCGAGGATATAAGGCGTTTCTTGAGTATGCATAATAGCTTGAAGTGATTATGAATAGCGTTATATAGAAAGGAACTAATTATTCGGGGAGGTCGAAGCACTGGCTGTGGAGATTGTATTATGAAAGAACTGAATAATTACGAAAGGAATTAAAACAAAAATGGAAGAACTTAGAAAATCGGATTTTTATTTTGATTTACCAGAGGAACTGATTGCGCAGGATCCGTTGGAAGATAGATCGAGCTCAAGATTATTAGTGTTGAATAAGAATACTGGAGAAGTTGAACATCATGTGTTTAAGGATATTGTTGACTTTTTGCATGAGGGAGATTGTCTGGTACTGAATAATACAAAGGTAATTCCTGCGAGATTGATGGGAGTGAAAGCGGATACGGGGGCAACCATTGAAGTATTATTACTAAAAAGAAGAGAAAATGATATCTGGGAAACACTTGTAAAACCGGGAAAAAAGGCGCGACCGGGAGCTGTGATTTCTTTTGGTGATGGAATTCTTACTGGAAAGGTTCTAGATATTGTAGAAGAGGGTAATCGTTTGATTCAATTTTCCTACGAAGGAATCTTTGAAGAGGTATTGGATAGACTTGGAGAGATGCCATTGCCACCATATATTACACATAAGCTTCAGGATAAGAGTCGCTATCAGACTGTTTATGCCAAATATGAAGGGTCGGCAGCAGCACCAACTGCGGGCTTGCATTTTACGCAGGATTTGCTCAGAAAGGTAGAGGAAAAAGGTGTGAAGATTGCATATGTAACTCTTCATGTAGGATTAGGAACCTTCCGACCGGTAAAAGAAGATAATGTGTTGAATCATCATATGCATTCGGAATTCTATCAGGTAACACCAGAAGCAGCTGATTTGATTAATAATACAAAAGCAGCAGGCGGCAGGGTTATCTGTGTAGGAACGACAAGTTGTAGAACGATTGAAAGTGCTGCTAATGAAGAAGGAAAAGTAGTTGCAGGATGTGACAATACAGAAATATTCATTTATCCGGGTTATAAATTTAAGATATTGGATAATCTGATTACTAATTTCCATTTGCCAGAATCTACATTAATTATGTTGGTATCTGCACTTGCTGGAAAAGAACAGGTGTTAAATGCATATAAGACTGCGGTAGAGATGGAATATCGTTTCTTTAGTTTTGGTGATGCTATGTTTATTTGTTAGAAAAAAAGTTATTACCAATCAATTTTTATAACAAATTGACATAAATTTATAAATAGAGTAAAATATTGTATAGATATAACGTTGGAAAACGGAAAATCTAGAAATGGAAGGCATTTAGTATTATTTTTTTAAGGGGTTGTAATCGTGGTTGAAAGAAGAAGAAGTAAAAGAACTGAATTAAAATCAAGAATTATTGTAAAAAGATTAGATTCCGGTAAGACAGAAGAAGTAGGTATTGATGTATTAAATGTATCTAAGACAGGAATCGGTTTTACTTGTGTAGAGCTTCTAGAGATTGGAGCTGTATATGAGGCTTATCTTACTATTTGGACCAAGGAAGTATTGCATGCTTTCATAGAAGTGGTAAGAATTGAGAAAGAGCCGGAATTATTCCAGTATGGTGGAACTTTTATCGGAATGCCAGAGATTGATTTGCAGAGAATCGATGTCTATAATGTGGTTTCTGAACCGGAAAAGTATTTGAATAAAGAAGAATAAGTAATAAAAGAAGCTTCCTTTGTAGTGAAATACTTGGGAAGCTTCTTTTTATAGGAAACTGGTTGTAAGCAATTTTTAGTTTGAATTGTGTTTTTGCTATAGTTATTTTACTATTTATTTGCTTTAGATGCAATATAAAAAATGATTACGCGGTAGAAATCTATTTTTCTATTTTGTTTGTGCATTTTCTAACGCGGCCTCTACTGCCTGAATGATACCTTTTGAGCTAAAGGTAGCTCCACTAACTGTATCAATGTTTGTAGTTTGAGCCTCTATAATATTTTGTGGAATTTCATCCCTTGCCCAATCGTAATAAGGCTCGTCATCATAGCCTTCTACAACGGAAATCTCTGTGATTTTTCCGCCGGAAATGGTTACAGAAACGGTAATATTGTCATTATATCCAAGAGCAGTACCAGTCCATATACCGTCCTCATAAACGGATTGTTCTATGTAAGATAATGCTTCTGAATCAGCGGAAGCAACGGCTTCATCTTCTAATACCACTATTTTTGGAAAGGTATTTGTAGTATGAGAAAATGGTATTATAATCAATGCAAATGAAAGGCATAGGACAATAGGGAAGCCGATAGAGCGAAACACATTTGCTATTTTGATCTTTTGTTTTGATTTGAGATATAATGCAACTCGGCAAACAAGATAAATTCCGAAAATCATAGTATAAATAGCTAGGTCTAGTTGATAAGAACGATTTCCTTTTCTTATTTGTTGGCTAAAAAGGCATACAACATGAAGATAAATCAGTCCATAAAATAAGTAGGAAAAGCGTTGCACATTTTTCCATGTTCTTGCTTTCATTTTCTTACGGATGATAGAAAATGAAGTAATGGTCAAAGGGATAAGTAGCACTAGCATAAGTATTGTACAACAGGCAGCTAAACACTCTGAAGGAGTCATGGAAACATTTTTTTTCGTAATATTGGTATAGTAATGGATGAAATAAGTGCCATTATGCAGAAGAATCATGAAAGAAGCCATAATAGCAAGTGGAGCGCGCAGACTCATAAAGGTACGGAATAAGCGGCTCTTTACGGGAAAGATTCTTGCATACATAACCAATATGAAAAGGGCAGTAGCAAGTGTTCCGCGACCAATAATATTAGTTGCAAAAGATGTCAGCCAGAATGGAGCAGATGATGGAAGTAAAAGGCAACCAAGAGAAAGAAGAAAAGCTGTGCAATACCATATAATAGCATGCTTGCGCAAGTTGTTTTGCGCAAGCATAATAATGCATAAAGTTATTAATAGTGTAAATAGTAGTTTCATATTATCTGGTAACCTCAAACGTGATAGAAGGGTAGCCGGTTGCCTCTAAGGTAACTTCATAGGTAGAACCAGCAGGAAATATTTCAACTTCAACATTATCCTTCTTGGTGGTAGCTTCGAGATTAAGTGCACCTTCTTCTGTGAAAAGGATAGAAGACAGACCTTTTCCACTGACTTTTTCATTGTTTACTAAAGCATTGGAAAGATTCGCAATAAAATCTGCACCAGTCAGACCTGTATCACTGGTAATTTGGATTGTATTGCCATCAAAGGAAAGGCAATCATCTGTAAGTCCAGAGTCAACGGTAACGATATGCTGGATTCCACTATAGGTTTTGTCCTCGAAATTGAGTTTATAAGAGCCAGGGGTGAAATCGGCAGGTAGAGTAACTGTATTTTCATCATAGGAAACTCCCGAAATATCTAAAGTAGATTTCCCTTTTTTGATAGAAGATAAGTTGTAGGTACTATCTTCTGGAATTGTTAATGCAACGTGAATAGAAGTACCCTCCTTGGAATAGGTTACCGTTTCATCGCCTGTTATGCCATATTCATCAGACAACTGATAGTTACAGAATAAGTCTGTAGGGATAGCAATGTCATCACCATTTGCTATAAGGTAAGTGATTTTAGTAATCGTTTTACCAGGAATGTCAGTAAAACGCTGATATGCCACTTCATTTCCATGGGACTCTGTAAATGGTTCTACCGGGAAGGAAAGCTCTGAGGCTTGTAACCAAAGGTTATCTTCATGCTGTAGGCCATAAACAGCACCATCATTTGTTTCGAGAATGGCTCCCTGAACAGTTGCGGCATCTACATCTAAACCTTCGAAATTGATTTGATAATTTCCCCAAGAGGAAATGGTAGTAAGTGTTGCGGTTACATCTTCAGCAGTAACGGTATTGCCGATGGTCTTGCTTAATGTTCCATCGGAGTTAATTACTTTATATTCCGCAGGAGTTTGCTCAGTAAGAGTCATGTTGCTTACAAGATCCACTAATGGATTCTGGCAGATAGTTCCGTTTGCAATGGCGTTCTGAACATCATCATAGAGTGCTTTGGAAATGGCAACATTTACATTAGATACGCCTAAAATATTAACACCAGTTTCGACCTCTTCAAAATATGTTGCGTCAAAGCGTTTTGATTTAGATGTGGTTGCGCTGGTAACGGCATCATACATACCTTCTGCTTCATAGCCAGAAGATACAACAATATCATTAATATTATATTGTCCTGCCGTAGCATCTGTTTCAGGTTGAATTTGATTTAATTCACCATAATAGAAATCAGCATATGGTAAATTAACAGTACCATAAATCAATTTATTTTCTGAATCAACTTCTGTATTTTCAACGGAAGCCGCAAGGGCAACTTCACTTTCGGTAATGTTCATAGTTTCTGTGCTGTCAGTATTTCCGCAACCTACAGCAGATAGCATTAAAACACTTAATAAACCAAGTGTAATAAGACTTTGTTTTTTCATAAATTGTCCTCCTAAGATGTCTGTGATATTGACAATAAAATTCGTATTATGTAAAAATAAATGTATCTGTTCAGAACCCCGTTAGTTGAAAATGATATCCGGATTTCCGTTTAGTGCTTCACGGATAGCTGTGAAAGCATTGATTCCATGCTTACGAGCTGATCCGATGTAACTCATAATTGTAAGATATTCCTGTGCACCT